>JAGYMR010000357.1 GCA_018400515.1 Tangfeifania sp. | reverse complement strand
AAAAGATTATGCTGGCCTGGACCGGGTTACCCTGTTTCATGCCATGGCTGCGGGGATGAAAAAGGCCGTGGAGGGGTTTCAGTTTAAAGATGACCAAACCACGGGGGGAAAATTGTATTTATACCAGGTGGAAGAGGACGATGGAGGAACATCAACCTATACCTACGGTTGGGGAGGAAAAACAGACCCGGATGATTTTGCCCGGGCCTGGATTGCCCGTTTGAACAACCATGCCTATATCAACGGTTTTGAGGAAGTGGAAATCGCTGATGGCGATACCCTGGACGTATACCATGTTTCGGATATCACTGCCTCCTGGGTTTACAGCCGCCTGCTCTCCGGTACCGATTCGGCCCGCACCGGGGAGGAAGTGGAATTATGGGTTGAAGAGACGACCTGCACCTGGAACGGAACGGATATTACCGAAGCGGGATTTTCGCCGGTGGCTCAACAGGAAATTTTTGAAACGGATAGTTATTATACAACAGATGAAGACGGGGAAGTGCGGGTTACGCTTCAACAGGACCTCCCTGTTGTATTTTACGCCGCCAACAATGCAATCCTGATTGCCGGTAAGCTCGCAACGGGGCGAATGGATTTGCCCCGCTTCCGGTACCGCGTCTATCCCAACCCGGCAGGGAGAAGAATGACCGTTGAAGGAGAAAATTTAAGCCGCTCCCGCATCGTTATCCGGGATATAAATGGGAAAAACGTTTTAACCCGGAAACCCGCAGGGAATCGTTTGGTACTGAATGTTCAGTCACTGCCTTCCGGGATGTATCATTTAATGATTGTTACCCCCGAGCAAACAGAAATCCGTAAATTTATCAGGAAATGAATCGCTTCTGTTTTTTTCTTTTTTTGTTGTTTCTTCTGGATTGGGAGTTCGTTCAGGGACAAAGTGTGAACGATACCGTTCACATTCGCGAAGTGAAAGTGTTGGCCAAAAGAAAATTAGAGGAAGCCGGATTGAAAATAACCCGTCCCGATTCGCTGCAAAGAGCTTCTTCTCTCACAACCGACCTTTCGGAGTTAATTTCCAATTATTCACCGGTTTTCATTAAATCATACGGACGGGGTTCGGAGGCCACAGCCAGCTTCCGGGGTACGGCTGCTTCCCACACCCAGGTGTTGTGGAACGGAATGAATCTGAACTCTCCCATGCGCGGAATGGCCGATTTGGCATTGCTGCCTGTTTTTTTTACCGATGATGTTTTCTTGTTACATGGTGGAAGTTCTTTGACCAAAGGCAGCGGAGGATTGGGTGGAAGCATTCATCTGGAAAACAAAGCTGACTGGCATTCCGGATTCGATCTGACAGGGATGGTTGAAACCGGTTCTTTTCATACCCGGAAATCGTTTTTTAAATTGATGGCTGGTGGCAACCGTTTAAAATCGAACACCCGCCTGTTTTATGAAACTTCTGAAAATGACTTTCCTTTTTATAATTCAGGCATTATTCCCCAAAAGTACGACACGCTTAAGAATGCGGACTATTGGAAAGCAGGTATTTTGCAGGAGTTTTATTTACGCAGGCTTTCCAACGAATTTTTTGCGCTGCGCTTTTGGGGGCAGCAGAGCAGCCGCAATTTACCCCAGCTCATGTCATACGAGGGAAGCAGCCGCGAAGAGTACCGGAAAGATGAACAACTTCGTGGCCAGTTGGAATGGAAGAAATATACGGATGTGCTGGATGTTCACTTTTTTAGCGGGATACATTCCAACCGGCTCCATTATTTCCGTGCCACCCCTGAATTTAATTTTGTGAATGAGGATTCCGAGAGCCGGGAGGTCAGTCTGTTGAACCATTTACGGATACAAAAAAAAATCAGTGAAAAGATGTCGGCGGTCTTAAGTTTTGATGCCAATTATCACAATGTGAATGCTAAAGGCAAGACAACGGACCGGGGATACAGGGAAGAACGGTTCGAAACCAGCTTGCTTGCACATGTCCAGGTAAAACCATCAGACCGTTTTGCTGCCTTTTTTTTAGTAAGGTCTGAAACGTACGATAAAAGCATCGTGCCGCTGATCCCGGCTGCAGGCATCGAGTGGCAGCTTTTCAGAAATCTGCCGGTTATTTTAAAATCGAATGTTGCCCGGAATTACCATAAACCAACGCTGAATGATTTGTATTGGATTCCGGGTGGAAATTCCGGGCTTTTGCCTGAGGAAGGCTTTTCCGGGGATGTTTCCCTGTCGGCCCGTTTTCAGGGAAAGAACGTAAAATTCCGGAATGAAATTTCAGCGTTTTTGTCGAAAATTGAAAACTGGATTATTTGGCAGCCCGCCTCCAGCGGTGCATACTATTGGGAGGCAAACAACGTGAAAGACGTACGTTCGGGGGGCATTGAATATGCTTTTTCTTCGAAGTATGACTGGGAAGAATGCCGGTTCCGTTCCGGGGGGAATTATTCTTTTACCAACACCTCCAACCTCAATGCCGTGAGCCCGGT
>JAGYMR010000356.1 GCA_018400515.1 Tangfeifania sp. | reverse complement strand
AGTTCCGGTGAATCTCCAGAAACTCGGAATAGTCCACGATGCTGGCGATAATATCGGTAATATCGTAAGGCTGGTTGGGATTTTCAGGAATGATCTCATTCAGGGCATCATCCATCCGGTCGATCGGATCCGTACTTTCTGTGATGAACGGATCCTCCAGGTTGTTTTGAGGCAGGAAACTCAGCAGTTTGCGGATTAAAAGCAATCCCTCTTTTTCCTCTTCCACAAGGAAATGGGCGACACCCGATTTGGAAGCATGGATTTTTCCTCCCCCCAGGTCTTCAACCGAAATGTTTTCTCCGGTGACTGTTTTGACCACTTTGGGCCCGGTGACAAACATATAGGAGTTTTGTTCGGTCATCATGATGAAATCGGTCAGGGCCGGAGAGTATACAGCTCCTCCGGCGCAGGGACCAAAGATGGCCGATATTTGGGGGATGACACCGGAAGCCAGGATGTTGCGTTCAAAGATTTCGGCATACCCCGCGAGTGATGTGACGCCCTCCTGGATCCGGGCACCCCCGGAGTCATTGATGCCGATGACCGGGGCTCCTGCCTTCATGGCCATATCCATCACCTTACAGATTTTTTGGGCAAATGTTTCCGACAGCGATCCACCAAATACGGTAAAATCCTGCGAGAAGACATAAACGACCCTTCCGTCAATGGTTCCGTGGCCGGTGACAACGCCGTCGCCCAAAAATTTCTTTTTCTCCATACCAAAATTGGTGCACCGGTGGGTGACAAACATGTCAAACTCCTCAAAACTCCCTTCATCCAGCAGCAATTCAATGCGTTCCCGGGCGGTAAATTTTCCTTTACGGTGCTGTGCTTCAATCCGCTTGATACCTCCGCCAAGGCTGGCTTCATTCCGCAGATCGATCAGTTTTTTTACTTTATCCTGTGCGCTCATAAAACGATTCGGTTTTTGAATGAGTGGCTACTCTTCGCCACAAATTTCGGTCAGTACCCCCTGCGTTGATTTGGGATGCAGAAACCCGATGTTCAACCCTTCGGCACCTTTCCTCCCTTGTTTGTCGATGAGCCGGACGCCTTTTTCTTGCAGTTCGCTCAGGGATTCATTCACTTTGTCAACAGCATAGGCAAGGTGATGGATCCCCGGGCCCTTTTTTTCAATGAATTTGCCGATGGGCCCTTCCGGATCGGTGGATTCCAACAGTTCAATTTTCGTTTTTCCCACCATGAAAAACGCTGTCTTAACTTTCTGGTCTTTTACTTCTTCAATGGCATAACACTTCAGCCCCAGCATGCCCTCGTAAAAAGGGATCGCCTCCTCCAGGCTTTTCACTGCAATTCCGATGTGTTCAATATGTGAAATATTCATTCGATTAAAATTTAATTAAGAGATATATATAATGTCTTTTTTGTCCTTTATTTCCTTTCCATGGAACGCCCATGTAATTTTATTGACCGCATTCAGCGTTTCTTTTTCTCCGGTCCCCGGAAGAATTGCTTACGATTTTTGATCGAATTCTCCGGCTCTTTTCATTTTTTTTGAATTTAGAAAACATGTCCGTTAAATGAGGTTTGTTAATCCTAAATTCTTGATTTTTCAGATTCTTCTGTTGTGTTTTTTAATATTCTTACCGGGAAGAACGGGCCAAAAAAAGGCAGAACAACGTCTGCCTGCTTTTCATCATGTTACTCATCGTCGCTTTCGTCCCACACAAAATGAAAGTGGGGGCCAAACCGGTCAAATGCAGCTTTATCCAGTTCTTCCTGGTGATCAGGGTGTGCGATGGAGATGATCAGTTTGGCGCGGTCCTGCAGGGATCTGCCATAGAGGTTCACGGCTCCGTGTTCGGTCACCAGCCAGTGAATGTTCGCCCGGGTACTGACCACTCCGGCCCCGGGGGTCAGGATCGGCGCAATTTTGCTGATTCCTTTTTTGGTGACCGAAGGGATGGCAATGATCGGTTTTCCGCCATGGCTGAGTGAAGCGCCACGAAGGAAGTCGATCTGGCCTCCCACGCCCGAGTAAAATTTGGTTCCGATGGAGTCGGCGCAAACCTGCCCGGTGATGTCGACCTGCAATGCTGAGTTGATGGCCGTTACTTTGGGGTTTTGGGCAATGACATGCACCCGGTTGGTATATTTAACATCCTGCATAGCGACGCCGGGGTTATCATCAATGAAGTCATACAGGTTCCTGGATCCCATCAGGAATGTAGCCACCAGTTTCCCCTTGTCGATCTTTTTGTTTTTACCATTTACCACCCCTTTGTCCACCAGCGGCAAAATGCCGTCCGCAAACATTTCGGAATGCACTCCAAGGTCTTTGTGGTTCCCGAGCATCGTTAAAACGGCGTTCGGAATAGCTCCAATGCCCATTTGCAGGGTGGCTCCGTCTTCCACCAGCTCCGCAACATATTTTCCGATTTTCCGGTCGGTTTCACCGATGGGACCGGGTTCTGCTGTAATCAGCGGCGTGTCGTCC
>JAGYMR010000355.1 GCA_018400515.1 Tangfeifania sp. | reverse complement strand
AGAATTGCACAAAATTATTAATGGATAACGAATATCTACGAAAAACAATTTGGTAGAATTAGTAAAAAACTTAAAAATTATGAAACGAGCATGTAAAATATTCACACCCAAGATGATGATTAAAAAATGCGAGTTCCATATGATACCTTATAAATTTAACACTTTTAATCATATGAAATACAGTACATTGCCATTATTTATTTTCCTGTTAACCACCTCCCTGTTAATACGGGCACAAAACACCGGGTTTAAATATCTTTCAGGAACCGGAGCTGATAACACCGTTCAATGGGAATTTTTCTGTTCAGCGGGAATGAACAGCGGCGAGTGGACAACCATCGAAGTGCCTTCCTGTTGGGAACAACAGGGATTCGGAAGTTACAATTACGGGCATGACCCTTTTGAAAAGCGCCTGAACGAAACCGGCCTGTACCGGTATGATTTTGAAGTCCCGGCTTCCTGGAAAGGCAAACAGGTTGAAATTGTTTTTGAAGGGGTCATGACCGATGCCCTCGTAAAGATCAACGGCAAACAGGCCGGCCCGGTACACCAGGGGGCTTTTTACCCGTTCAGATACGATATTTCCAACCTTCTTACATACGGCACATCAAACCAACTGGAGGTGCTGGTGAAAAAACATTCAGACAACGAATCGGTCAACCAGGCCGAACGGAAAGCCGACTACTGGATTTTCGGAGGCATCTTCCGTCCGGTTTACCTCGAGGTTAAACCCGATGAAAATATCCGGCGGGTAGCCATCAATGCAACAGGCGACGGAAAGTTCAAAACCGATGTTTTCACTTCTGAACTAAAAAATGCCGTCGTAGTAAAAACAGAAATACAAACCCTGGCCGATGAATGGATTGCCGAATTCAAAACAGAAACCTCCGGTGAAGTAACCCGGGTCACCGGAAAAGTTGAAAATCCTGAAACCTGGACTCCCGAATTTCCTCACCTCTATAAAGCGGTTTTTTCTCTTCTCGATAAAAACGGAAACCTGATCCATCAACATGTTGAACGCTTTGGGTTCCGGACGGTTGAAGTGCGCGAAGCCGATGGTATTTATGTAAACGGTACAAAAATCAAAATGAAAGGCGTCAACCGCCATACTTTTCATCCGAAATACGGCAGGACATCCTCCAAAGCCATCAGCATCGAAGCAGTAAACCTGATCAAAGACATGAACATGAACGCCGTTCGGATGTCGCATTATCCGCCCGACCGGCATTTCCTCGATGTTTGCGATTCGCTGGGACTGTTTGTCCTCGACGAACTGGCAGGATGGCAGAAACCACCCTACGACGATGGGATCGGAAGAAAATTACTGGAAGAGATGATTGCCCGCGATGTAAACCACCCTTCGGTGATCCTTTGGGATAACGCCAACGAGGGGGGAGAGAACATAACCCTTGACGATGACTTTTTTGAACTGGACATCCAGAAACGCGAAGTTCTACACCCCTGGGGGGATTTCCGGAAAACCAACACCAGGCATTATATCCCTTATGATTACTTATCCCATGACGAATTCAGCAGGCGAAAAATCTTTTTCCCGACCGAATTCCTGCATGGCCTGTACGACGGCGGCCACGGTGCCGGACTTGATGATTACTGGCAGCTTATGTGGGACGACCCCCTGTGTGCCGGTGGCTTTCTGTGGGTTTTTGCCGATGAATCGGTGGAACGCACCGACCGCAACCGCCAACTGGACTCAGACGGCAACCATGCCCCCGACGGCATCCTGGGACCCTGGCATGAAAAAGAAGGGAGTTTCTATGCGATCAAAGAAATATGGGCACCGGTTTATTTCGAAAAAAAAACCATCACACAAAATTTTGATGGCGTATTCAAAATTCAAAACCGGTTTTTTTACACCGGTTTTGATGCGTGCAGCTTTACTGCCGAGTGGGCACAACTTCCTTTCGAAGGAAATGAAAAAATTTTTAACAGGGAAATAATTCCCATTAAGCTGCCCCCGGGTCAAAAAGGGGAAATCCAGGCAACGCTCCCACCAGACTGGCAAAAAGCCGACATATTAAAAATCCGTGCCACCGACCCGCATGGGCGGCATATTTACACCTGGACCTGGCCCGTTAAAACATCAAAACAGAAAGCATCGGAAATACCCGGCCCTACCCTTTCCGCAAAACCGGAATTAACAGAGACACAGGAGGCATTTGTGGTAAAAGCCGGTGCACTGGAGTATTCCTTTAAAAGGAAGGACGGGACGATCAATTCAGTAAAAAACAAGGGAGTTTTAATCCCGCTATCCAACGGGCCATTGTTTGTCAGCCGGGAAAAAGAAATAGAAGAGGCCGTTGCTACAACGCTAAAAGATACCGTTTTTATAACCACCCGTTTTGAAAACGGCGATTCCTTTTGCTGGGCAGTTTTGCCAAACGGATTGCTGCGGTTAAATGTTTCCTATGAACCGGGGTGGAATTGCCCGTTTGCCGGGATCACAT
>JAGYMR010000354.1 GCA_018400515.1 Tangfeifania sp. | reverse complement strand
CTTTCTGATTACAAAGAAGCCCTAAAAATGGGCTTTTTTATTTTTTATTCAAAATGGATATTTAAATTAATTTAATCTTGATGAAGTTAAAATCATCCCTCTTATGGGTTATTTTTATTCTTCCATGCAGTTTTGCCTTTTCCGGGCATTTCAGTCTGCGGATCGAAATCCGCGGTCAGCCTGCCAACCCGGTTGTTGTGGGGTCAGTGAAGGGGGATCGCTTTTCTCCCCTTGATACAGTTCAGGTCGCTGAGGGGGCTGCGGGTGATGCCGTAAAAAATTTTATTTTTGATTTTCCTCCTAATGCACCCTCCGGAATGTACCGGGTTATATTAGGGCAAACCACCTATGCCCGGGTTATGGATGAATCCCCGCAGCAGCTCGATTTTATTTTTAATCAGGAAGACATTGCCCTTACCACCCACTTCAAATCTCCTGAAGATAGTTTGGAGGTACTCCGTTCAAAAGAGAATGATGTTTGGTTTGGGTTTATTCACCGGGAGAAAAAAATCAGCGAACGGCTGGAGGAGCTTGAAATAGAAGTTGATTATTACCAGGGAAAACTTGCTGCGGTGCGGGGGGCAGACGATCCGGCTCCCCGGGAAGAAGTCGTTGAGCTTCAGAAGGAGGCAGATGCAAAAACCAATCAATTCAATCAACTTCAACTGGAAAGGGATCTTTTTATAAAAAACACCCTCCGCGGACAGGAACATCTCTTTGCTGCCCGGCTAATCCGGAATTTCAGGGAACCCTTTCGCGACGGGTATCTTTCCACCGGGGAGCGAAAAGCATCCTTTCAAAAGGACTATTTCAGGTATGTCGATTTTTCGGATGAAATGCTGATCAACAGCCACGTTCTGACTGAAAAAGTATTTGATTTTCTGGTGAGTTTTAACCGGCCGGGATTGTCCCCCGGACAAAGAGAAACCGCATACACGGAAGCGGTTGACCAAGTGATGGCAGCAATCCTGAATGATGGCTGTCCACCGGGAGGGACTGTGTATGAATTTATTCTGAATTATCTTGTGAGCGGATTTGAACGGCTGGGGATGGACGCTGTTCTGGAATACATTGCCGGCAAATATTCCCGCTCCCTTTGCGAAAGCGATGAAAAAACCACCTTAGTGCGGAAACTGGAAGCACAAAAGATGAACCCCGGTACCATTGTCCCCGATTTTTCACTGAACGATCTGAATGGAGATCCGGTGGTCCTGTCCCAGATTTTAAAAAAACAAAACCTGCTCTTTTTCTGGGCCAGCTGGTGCCCCCATTGCAAAAAGATGCTTCCCGGGATTAAATCCTGGGCTGCCCAAAAGAACAAAGATGATCTTGAGGTTATTGCCGTATCGCTCGACCGGTCCGGAAAAGCCTGGAAGGAGGCTGTTTCCCGTGCAGGTTTTGAGGGGTTTTATAACCTTTCGGATCTGAAAGCGTGGGATGGCGAAGTAGCCGAAGATTATAATGTTTACGCTACCCCTACCATGTTCTTAATTGACCGGGATCGCCGGATTTTGGAAAAACCGGCGTCAATGAATGAATTGATGCGGTTTTAAATGTTTTTTTAATTCTACAGGATGTTACAACAAATGAAAACCACATGCCTTATCCCGTTACTATTTTTGCTGACAGGAGCAGGCTGCCAAAACAAACAACAGGAAAATATGGATCTGTCTACTGTAAAGCAACTCGACCTTGAAAGGTATATGGGAACCTGGTATGAAATTGCCCGTTATGACCACTCTTTTGAGCGGGGGCTTACCGGGGTGACGGCAACCTACCACCTGCGGCCGGATGGGAAGATCACCGTGATAAACGAGGGATATAAAAATTCTCTTAACGGCAAACTAAAAAAGGCCAAAGGAAGAGCCAAACAGCCCAATCCGGATGAACCCGGAAAATTAAAAGTGGCTTTCTTTCTCTTCTTTTTTGCCGATTATTTTATCCTTGAACTGGATGAAGATTACCAATGGGCCCTGATTGGAAGTTCATCGGATAATTACCTCTGGATCCTGAGCCGCCAACCGTATCTGGAAAAGGAAACACGGGAGATGATCCTTCAAAAAGCCCGTGAACGCGGCTATGACACCCGGCCGTTGATTTGGGTTGAACAGAAAGCAGCGGGGAAGAAGACTCCCGGTGCCCCCGGAGGCAGTTCCTAATCCTTTGCCTGTTTCCATAATTTTTGTCACACCATTGAGCGGATTTTTCCGGATAATTTCCCCGGAAGGACTGGCCGCTTTTTCAATTTTAAATAACGGTTAATTCAACCCCTGCATTAATAAGGAAATTTTTCTTTATATGAATTTGTAACTATTTTTGAAGTGGAAAAGATCAGAACAGGATCCGGGATTTGCAGCGGGCCTGTTTCGTAGAAAACAATCGCTAATGAAACGAGCATGATGCAACGATCACAAAAGATTAAAATAAAATTACAAGCGAGTTCCATGGGCCCTATGAAAAAAGGATGTTAGAAA
>JAGYMR010000353.1 GCA_018400515.1 Tangfeifania sp. | reverse complement strand
AGTTTGACCGGTTAAAGCTGACCCGCGGGCGGTTACAGGGGATTGCCGGAGATATCCGGAATGTGGCCGCACTGGATTCCCCTGCCGGAAAGATTCTGAAAGAGACGGTCCGGCCTAACGGATTGAAAATCTCCAAAGTGTCGGTTCCTTTCGGGGTCATCGGCATCATTTACGAAGCCCGGCCCAATGTGACGTTTGATGTCTTTTCGCTCTGTCTGAAATCGGGCAATGCCTGTGTTTTAAAAGGGAGCAGAGATGCCGTTTTCTCGAACCAGGCCATTGTTGCGGTCATCCGGAAGGTGCTGAAGGAGTTTCAGCTGGATGAACACATGGTGACCCTCCTGCCCGCAGGTCGCGATGAGACCAACGAAATGCTCCGTGCTCACGGATACATTGATCTGATCATTCCCCGCGGAAGCCAGGGGCTGATCAATTTTGTGCGGGAGAATGCCACTATCCCGGTTATTGAGACCGGCGCCGGTATCTGCCATACCTACTTCGATGAATTTGGCGACGCCGGAAAGGGACGTGAAATTATTTTTAATGCCAAAACCCGCCGGCCTTCGGTGTGTAATGCCCTCGACTGCCTGGTCATTCATGAATCCCGCCTGGAAGAACTGCCGGCCTTTGCCAAACGGCTGGCAGAAGCGAATGTGGTGATCTATGCCGATGAAAAGGCTTACCAGGTACTCCGGGGGACCTTGCCCGGGGAGCTGCTTTTTCCGGCAGACGAAGCCTCCTTCGGAACAGAGTTTCTCTCCCTGAAGATGGCCGTCAAAACCGTTGCATCCTTTGAAGAGGCGGTTGCACATATCAACCGTTATACTTCAAAACACAGCGAAGCGATCATCTCGGAGAACACGGAAAGGATCGACACCTTCCGGAAACTGGTGGATGCCTCTTCAGTGTATTCCAATGTTTCTACTGCCTTTACCGACGGAGCTCAGTTCGGACTGGGGGCCGAGATCGGTATCAGCACGCAGAAACTGCACGCCCGGGGGCCCATGGCGCTGGAAGAACTCACCAGCTACAAATGGATTATCGAAGGAGACGGTCAGGTTCGCCCGCAATAGGGGGTGCCCGGTTTTCTCCTGGTGGAAATGGATTTTATGGAGCGGATTTGAACGGGTTCCAACCCAACAATTTTTAAATGATTACGAATGAAACACTTTATTTCTGTCAAAGATATCCCTGACTTAAATGCGGCCATTGAAGCTGCATTTGCGATAAAAGAGCACCGTTTTGCCTACCAGCACCTGGGGAAGAATAAAACCATGGTGCTGTTGTTTTTCAATCCGAGTCTGCGGACCCGTTTAAGTACCCAGAAAGCAGCCATGAATTTGGGGATGAACACGATGGTGATGAATGTGAACGGCGATAGCTGGAAGCTGGAGTCGGAACTGGGGGTGGTCATGGACGGCGATAAACCGGAGCATTTGCTGGAGGCCATTCCTGTTATCGGAAAATATTGCGATGTAATCGGGGTACGTGCTTTTGCGCGGTTTGAGAATCGGGAAGCCGATTATGCTGAAACGGTATTGAATCAGTTTGTTGAACATGCCGGGGTACCTGTTGTAAGCATGGAAGGGGCCACCCGTCACCCTCTGCAAAGTTTTGCGGATCTGTTAACCATTGAGCAGTATAAAAATAAAAAGCGTCCCAAAGTGGTCCTGACATGGGCGCCTCACCCCAAAGCCCTCCCCCAGGCCGTTGCCAATTCTTTTGTCGAATGGATGCGGGAGACCGATTATGAGTTGGTGGTAACTCATCCACAGGGCTACGAACTGGCTCCAGCCTTTATGGGCGATGTTCAGGTGGAGTACGACCAGCAGAAAGCTTTTGAAGGGGCTGATTTCATTTATGCCAAAAATTGGGCCTCTTTTTCACAGTATGGAGCGGTTTTGTCGCGCGATCTGAACTGGATGGTTACAAAAGAGAAAATGGCCCTGACCAATAACGCCCGGTTCATGCATTGCCTGCCGGTCCGCCGGAACATGGTGGTTGCCGATGAGGTACTCGACAGCCCGCAATCGGTGGTGGTGGAACAGGCTGCCAACCGGGAAATTACGGCCCAGACCGTTCTGAAAATGATGCTGGAAATGCGTATGTAAAATCTTTGTAATCAGGAGGATGATTAAATTCCATGCGCGTTCCACAGGCCCTGTGAAGAAATGATGTTAAAATATATAATTAACGGAAATACAGGCGTTTATTTTAATTTTATTCTAATAAAAAATGCAGCTCCGGATTATTTTAAAAAGCACTACCTTTGTGCCGTATGAAACGAGCATGTAAAACATCTACACCCACGAGGATGATCAAAATATTTGCGAGTTTCATACTATGGCTTTGAAAATGAGTATTTTAATAGTATGAAAAAGATTGAGATCATCCCGGCCATTGATTTGATTGACGGAAAATGTGTCCGCCTTTCCCAGGGGGATTACTCCCGTAAAACCATTTACAATGAAGATCCCCTGGAAGTGGCCCGG
>JAGYMR010000352.1 GCA_018400515.1 Tangfeifania sp. | reverse complement strand
ATGAACTGGATCATATCCCGGGAAATAAAGACTATAACCTGAAGATGTGGAATGCGGTGAATGAGATTGCAGGGATGATCAAAGAGATCGATCCGGACCATCCGGTGATGACCGTGATCGGCACCGGGAAAAAGGAGAAGCTGAAAGACCTTAAAGAGAGATGTCCCCATCTCGACCTGCTGGGGGTCAATGCATATGCCGACATTGTAGATGTTCCGGAATGGCTTCGGAAATACGACTGGAACAAACCCTATGTCGTCACCGAATGGGGACCCTCGGGGTGGTGGCAGGTACCACGAACCAATAAGGGTGTGGTGATCGAAGAGACAAGCACGGAAAAAGCCCGGGTTTATCGTGAACGGTACGAAAAAGTGATCCAGGGTGATCCCCTCTGTCTGGGTTCATACGTATTTCTCTGGACCAGCAACCGCCAGGAACGCACACACACCTGGTTCAACATGTTCCATAATAACCTGAGAACCCAAACGGTAGAGGTAATGCAGTATGTGTGGACCGGGAAATGGCCTGAAAACCGGGCTCCACGGATTGAAAGTCTGACTATCAACGGACTGGAAGCCCTGGATCATGTTGAAGTGTCCCCGGAAAGCATCAACACAGCGATAGTGGAAGCCAGCGATCCCGATCATGATGAATTAATCATGAAATGGGAACTGCTGCCGGAACCGGAAAAATTTGGCAGCTATGCCGGACAGGGCGAAAAGAAACCCAAACCTGTGGAAGGATTTATTCAGGATCAGCAGAATAATGCCATACAATTTAAAATTCCCGATAAAACAAACAGAAATTACCGCCTGTTCGTTTATGTGTATGACGGGAAAGGAAATGTGGGTGTGGCCAATATTCCTTTCTATGTGAACGGAGACAAGAAGTAAAAGGTTGACTGATGATGATTGGTTGTGATTCATGGTGATTAAAAACCTTATTTTAAACCAATAAACCTTAATAGAAAAAAATTGTGATAAACAATGCTGATCCGGGGTAAAGCCAGCTCCAGATTTGAACCTGAAAATACGAATATACACCTACCCCCCTTCCTTCAGGGTCTTTGGGCAATAAATTAATACAGATTAAAAAATGATTATAAGAAATTTACATTTTATCATGGCAGCCGGTTTGCTGTTGACTTCCTGTGCAGAGCAAACTGAATCCCATACCGGTTCAATAAAAAATGTGGTTGTTATCTTAGCCGACGACCACGCGCTGAAGGTAACCGGTAGTTATGGGAATGATATCATCCGCACACCGAACATCGACCGGCTTGCTTCGGAAGGAGTACTGTTCACCCATGCCTATTGCAATTCACCCATCTGCAGTGCCTCCCGGCAATCACTGCTCACGGGCAAGTACCCCGTGGCAACAGGTGTTAACCTGCTGTTCACCCCTTTTCCCGACGAGGGCAACACAACCATTGCCGAACATTTACGTGAGCGGGGTTACAAAACGGCCCTCATCGGAAAAACCCATTTCAACAACTGGGCCTGGTCACCTCTTTATGAAGATGGTCTGCCCAATCACGGTTTCAGCACGCTCGTTGAGGGGGGACAGTACAGGCAATTCCTGCAGCAAAATCCCCAACCGGCTATTCCGTCGGAACTGAAATTTTACAACCGGGGAGAGATCGCCACCGATGATGTTCCGGAATGGATGAACTGCCGCAATCGGCCTCACCCGGTTTACGACGAATTTTCCTCGGGAACATTTTATGCCCGGAAAGCGGCACAATTCATTAAAGAGAACAAGGACAAACCGTTTTTCCTGTGGACTGCCTTTTTCCAACCCCATCACCCCTATTATTATCCAATTGAGTTTGCCGGGAAATATAAACCGGAAGATATGCCCCTGCCGGAGGGAAGCCCGGAGGATGACCGCTGGATACCGGAAAAATTCCGCAATCTGACAGAAGAACAAAAAAGAGGCATTATTGCGGCCTATTATACTTCCACCGAATATATGGATAAAAACGTGGGGCTGGTGCTCCATGCCCTCAAAGAAAACGGTCTGGAAGAAAATACGCTGGTACTGTATCTCAGTGATAACGGCTACCTCCTGAACGACCACAAGCGCTTTGAAAAACACACCATGTGGGAAGAAGCCATCAGGCAACCCATGATCATTAAGGCAGGCAGCCGATTCGAAAATGGCGTGCAAAAAAATGCTCTGGTGGAATACATCGATGTTACGCCTACTATTCTCGATATTCTGGATGAACAATCCCTGCAGGAAGCTCAGGGTAAAAGTTTTCTGCAAGTACTAAATGATGAAACGGCAGAACACCGGGATTTTGCCATGTCCACCTACCTGGAAGACAACCTGACTATGGTGTGTACCAAAAAGTGGAAGTACATGTTTACCACCGGAAGCCGGGACCTGGGAATCGGTTACGCCACCGGATACGGACCTTCAGGGATCGTTCACCGGTTGTATGACCTCGAAAACGATCCGCTGGAAATGCAGGATGTATCGGCTGACCATC
>JAGYMR010000351.1 GCA_018400515.1 Tangfeifania sp. | reverse complement strand
AAGGTAAGATAAACTTATCTGAAAAAGTAATCAAATATAACAGAAATTATTGTCCGCTTCAAATTTTTATGGGCCGGGGGAACTTTTTTTTTAAAACCCGGGTGTTTTTTAACCTTTTGTTAAGGAATGTCGCCTGTTTTTTTTAAATTAACCTCCCTGAAACGAACCATCATCTTTAGGCTGGCAGGTTGACCCGAAGAATTATTATTATCTTGGGTGAATGCGTTGTTTCTCTTACAAAAAATAAAAAGGTAACCAATGAAGAATATCCCTGTTATTACGGTTTCGGGAAAATCACTGGCCGAAACTTATGAATCTGCCCTCACTGCTTTGTATGAGCAGGGCACCCGCTTCAAAACCCAGTACGATCAACCGGGCGATCCGCTGAGCATTGATTGTACCATGAACATGACTATTCTTGAACCGGAATCCGATCCGGTGATCCATATGGCCTTCCCGGGCGGCATTGAGGATCTGAAGGAGTATGTCCTGGAGCTGAAAGGTTTTAAGGACCACTGGGTGAAAAACATGAATGACGAAAAAGATACCCGGTGGGAGTATACCTATCATGGCAGGTTAAGAAACTATGGCGTCTGGAAAGAGATTCAGAACGGTAAATCCATGGAGGCCGGCCCCTTTAAAGTGGACCAGATCGGGCTTGTGATAAAAAAGCTTTCGGAACAGCCGTTTACCCGCCAGGCACAAATGATCACCTGGATGCCGGACCTGGACAACCACTGTTATGATCCTCCCTGCCTGCAGTCGTTATGGTACCGGATTCTGGAGGATGAAGACGGGATCTACTGGTTGAACTGCAATATCCGGTTCCGGAGCAATGATGCCTGGGGGGCCAGTTTTATGAATATGTTCGGCTTTATTCAGTTCAATAAGGAGATCATTGCTTCAGGAATTGCGCAAAAGACCGGGAAAAAAGTAAAGCTGGGGCGGATGAACTGGCAGGCCGATTCCTACCATATCTATGGCAAGGATATTCAGGCAGCAAAGGAACGCCTTTTCGACCGCGTAAATAATATGCCTTTTGAAGAGCGCACCATGCCCTTCAATGATCCCTTCATCAGGGATATGTACGATAATGCCGAACCGGGCATTATGGAAAAGATCCGGACTTTTGATGCGCGGCATTGAGTTGCATCCCTTAAAAAGTTTAAACAGAAGCGGGCATTCAACGATGGCTCAAAAACAAAATGCATTAAAATAATGGAAGTTCCGTCAAAATTCGCTTGCGAATTCTGCCGGATGCCATTGAAATGAACACAAATAATAGGAAATATACATTTGATAACTTACAAATTAAATGAGATGAAATTTCAGGTCATTATTTTTGCGGTTTTTCTGGGATTTTCGGTTTCGGCCCGGGAGTATCATGTAGCTAAAACAGGGAGCGATCAAAATGCCGGCACCGCCGGTGCTCCGATGCTGACCATTCAGGCTGCCGCGGATGTGGCGCAGCCGGGCGATATTATTACAGTGCATGCGGGGGTTTACCGGGAGCGGATTACGCCCCCCCGGGGAGGCGTGTCTGATTCTCAAAGGATCACCTACCGGGCAGCGGATGGTGAAAAAGTGGCCATCAAAGGATCTGAAGCGATCGACCACTGGGTGCATTTTATGGGGGATGTCTGGAAAGTAACCATCCCCAACGCTTTTTTCGGGGATTACAATCCTTACAAGGATATCATCCGGGGCGACTGGTTCAACGATCATGGCCGTGTACATCACACCGGTGCGGTTTACCTGAACGGAAAATCCCTCTGGGAGGTGGAGATCCTGGAAAAAGTGCTGGACCCGCAGCCGCAGAGTGGGGCTTTTGATCCGGAGGGATCCACCTTTACCTGGTTTTGCGAAAGTGATGAGGCCAATACGTATATTTATGCCAATTTCCAGGGGACTGATCCCAATGAAGCTTTAACGGAGATCAATGTGCGCCGGAGCTGTTTTTATCCCGATACCACAGGGATCAATTTTATTACCATCCGGGGTTTCCATCTGAGTCAGGCGGCCACCCAGTGGGCTCCCCCCACGGCCGAACAGATCGGTTTGATCGGAACCAACTGGAGCAAAGGGTGGATCATTGAGGAGAACAGGATCAGCGATTCCCGGTGTTCGGGGATCACCCTCGGGAAGCATGGCGATCAGTATGACAATACCTCCCAGAATTCTGCCGAAGGGTATGTGGAGACCATTTACCGGGCACTGGATAGGGGTTGGAGCAGGGAAAACATTGGTTCGCATGTGATCCGCAACAATGAGATCTCCCATTGTGAACAGACCGGGATATGTGGCAGCATGGGCGGTGTTTTCAGCATCATTGAGGATAATGATATTCACGATATCTGGACGAAGCGGCAGTTCAGCGGTGCTGAGATGGGGGGCGTGAAGATCCATGCCTCCATCGATATGCAGATTCGAAACAATCGTTTTGCCCGTTGCGGCCGGGGTCTGTGGCTCGACTGGATGGCCCAGGGTACCCGCGTTACCGGA
>JAGYMR010000350.1 GCA_018400515.1 Tangfeifania sp. | reverse complement strand
GTTCCGCAGGGACGGCTGACTCCCTATCATCCGCCGCATTCAACAGAAGTGGCCGGATTGAAGCCTATTGAGGGAGGGGATGACCGGTACATTAACAATATCTTTATCGGGGGTGCCCGTGAAACCGGAAACCTGAAACCGGGACTGGCTGTTTATGAAAAAGCAAAACTGCCAATGATGGTAAAAAGCAATGTTTACCTGAACGGCGCTCCTCCATTTTCAAAAGAAGCGAATCTCCTTGTTTTAGAATCCGATCCGGAAGTGCAGATCGAAGAAAAGCCCGGAGGTGTTTTCTTGTCGATAATGGCAGAAAAGGCGGTTTTAAAAATGAAGAATCCGCTGGTGACCACTGAAATGCTTGGAAAAGCCAGGATCCCCGGCCAGGCCTATACCCGGCCGGATGGGACTCCTCTGGAGATCGATAAAGATTTTTTCGGGAAAAAACGCCCTCCTGAAAATCCTGTCCCCGGTCCCTTTGAGGGCCTGGAGAAAGGGGACAACCGGATGAAGGTCTGGGATTTTTAAATAATAAAATGATGTATTTAATAAAAATTGCAAATACCGGAATTTTTATCTTTTTAATGGCACTGTTTTCCTACGCCCAGCATGATGCGCACCGTGAAGCGGTTATTGAAATGGGCAAAGGAAAATACGATGCCGCTGAAAGCAGAATAACTCAAGTGATGGAGAATCCTGCCTCTGTATGGCGGAAACTGACCAATGCCTATGAGCGCGCCGGTAAAACAGTTGAAAGCGAAGGGGTAGCCTACCGGCGTTTTGTTATTCCTGAGAATCACTTTGTGATGTCTATGCTCGCTTCCCTCCGCGGCGACTCTTCCGCTTCATTCCTGCATGCACAAAAAGCCGTGGAAGCCGGACTTCCTTTCGAGCGGCTTGTCGCTGGTCCGCGCGATGCTTTTTCAACCCTTTACCAGATGAAAAAATTTCAACAATGGCGCGATGAGGAATCTCCCGGTTTGATCCACGGGCCAATGCTTGGCAACATTACTTCAGGCGCTGCCTCATTTTGGGTGAGGACCGCCGGTGAATCCAGGGTTGAAATCATCGCTGAGCCTCAGGATGCACCAGGGCAAAATGCCCAAAAGTCAGCGGTCTCCAGGACTACGGCTGAAAACGAATATACCGCGGTTGTCCGTATTGAAGGCCTGCAGTCCAATTCCACTTACAATTACCGGTTGGTCATTGATGGCAAAGCCGTTCCTTCCGGGACCTCATCGTTTAAAACCTATCCGCCGCCAGGCGTTCCCCATAAGTTCAGCATCGCCTTTGGCGGGGGTGCAGGGTATGTTCCTGAACATGAAAAAGTGTGGACCACCATGGAGAAAAGAGACCCACTGGCCCTGTTGATGCTTGGCGATAATGTGTACATCGATGATCCCGAACATCCCGCCACCCAGCATTATTGTTACTACCGCAGGCAAAGCCGTCCTGAATGGAGGCAGTTGGTTTCCGGCAGGGGAGTGTATGCCATTTGGGATGACCATGATTTTGCTTTGAATGATTCCTATGGCGGTCCTGATGCCGGTATTCCAAAATGGAAGCGGCCGGTGTGGGAAGTTTTTACGCGGAACTGGAATAATCCATCCTATGGCGGCGGCAGGGAGCAGCCTGGCTGCTGGTTCGATTTTTACATTGCCGATGTGCATTTTATTATGCTGGATTGCCGGTATTACCGCGAATCGTCGGGACGTAAGGATACCCGGGTGGAAAATCCTTCCATGCTCGGACCGGTTCAACTTCAGTGGTTAAAAAATACGCTGAAAAATTCCAAAGGAACGTTTAAAGTTTTGGCATCGTCCGTACCCTGGGCGCAAGGCACCAAAGGAGGTCCACCCGGAAGTCTCGATACCTGGGATGGCTATTCCGGAGAGCGCGATGAGATCTACAACTTCCTGCACAAAAATAAGATTGAAGGGGTTACGTTGCTTTCGGCCGACAGGCACCGGTCAGACGTGCGTCGCATCAACCGGGAGAAGGGGTATCCCCTTTTTGATTTTATGAGCTCAGTGCTGACCAATTACCACACCCATACTGTTGTGGAAACGCCCGGATTGATCTTTGGCTACAATGATGATAACGCTTTCGGAATGGTTCATTTTGATACGCAAGCGAAAGAACCGTCGCTGACTTTTGAAATTGTAACCATTGAGAATGAACCAGTCTGGCAAATGAAGGTGCCGTTAAGCAAGCTCAGTTATTAATTAGAGAACATAAGAGATATAAAAAAACCGGACCAATGAAACCATTCGCATTAACCACGGCTGTTCTTATTTCACTTTTGTTTCCGGGGTGTAATAATGAAATAACAGAGCAACCCGGCCGGCCGAATATCCTGCTGGCCATCAGTGATGACCAGTCGTTTGCCCATACCCGTTTTGCAGGCAGCCGCTTTGTGAATACCCCTGCCTTCGACCGGGTGGCCCGCGAAGGGGTCTATTTTACAAATTGCATCGCCGGCTCGCCCGGATGTGCGCCCTCACGCA
>JAGYMR010000035.1 GCA_018400515.1 Tangfeifania sp. | reverse complement strand
AGCCGGGGGATCGGCAAAGGCATTGCCACAGAATTTGCCCGTCAGGGGGCTCAGGTATATATCCTGGATATTGATGAAAATGAAGCTGAAAAAACGGCACTGGAGATCCGAGAAAGGGGAGGCCATGCCTCCTCGTTTCCCTGCAATGTTGCTTCACCGGAGGAGGTCAGAATAACCTTCCAGAAAGTCATTGAAGCAGGGGAGACGATCGATATTCTTGTTAATAATGCCGGTATCTCACATATCGGTACCGTAGAGTCAACCACTGAAGCGGATGTTGACCGCATTATCGCTGTGAATATAAAAGGGGTCTACCACTGCATGCATGTTGCCGTCCCTTATATGAAAAAACAGGGGAAGGGAATTATTCTGAACCTTGCATCTGTGGTGGCCTCGGTCGGGATTCCGGACCGGTTTGCCTACTCCATGAGCAAAGGGGCGGTTGTGGCCATGACTTTGTCGGTTGCCCGGGATTACCTGGCCGATAACATCCGGTGCAATTGCATTTCTCCGGGAAGGGTCCATACTCCTTTTGTTGACAATTACCTGGCCCAACACTATCCGGGAAGGGAAAAGGAGATGTTTGAAAAGCTTGCAAAAACACAGCCAATAGGACGCATGGGAACGCCCCGGGAGATGGCTGACCTTGCTTTGTATCTCTGTTCCGACGAAGCAGCCTTTATTACGGGGAATAATTATGCGATCGACGGGGGTTTTATTTCATTAAAATAGATTCATTATGAAACGAGCATTCAACGATGTTTCACAAACAAGAATAATTACAATAATGGGACTTTCATGGGTCTTGTAAACTAAAGATACCATTAATTTATATTTGATTGAAATACAAATGTTTAATAATATTTTATTCGAATGAAGTTGATACGTTTCGGAGCAGCCGGAGAAGAAGAACCGGGCCTGGTGTTGGCCGGGGACCGGTACGTTAGCGCGGAAAAGTTCGGGGAGGATTATGACGCTGCTTTTTTTGCCGGCGACGGGATCCGTCGCCTGCGCCGGTGGGCCGAAAAAAATGCAGGGGATCTTCCGCCCATCGGCGGGCAAGTGCGTTTGGGACCCCCGGTAAAGTCTCCCGGGAAAATTGTATGTGTGGGTTTAAATTACGCCGATCATGTGAGAGAATCCAATGCCGAAATTCCGCGGGAACCCATACTCTTCTTTAAAGCCACCTCATCACTCTCCGGACCCAACGATGATGTTTTGATTCCGCGGGGAAGTGAAAAAACCGACTGGGAGGTGGAACTGGCCGTGGTGATCGGCAAAAAAGCCTCCTATGTAAATGAAGCTGAAGCGATTGATTATGTGGCAGGCTATTCCCTGTTCAATGATTACAGTGAGCGGGCCTTTCAAATGGAAAGAGGGGGCCAATGGGTAAAAGGCAAAAGTTGTGACACCTTTTCGCCCCTCGGGCCTTACCTGGTCACCAAAGAAGCGGTCAGGAACGTGGATAACCTGAAAATGTGGCTTAAAGTGAATGGTGAAACCCGCCAGAACAGCAATACCTCCAACCTGATCTTTAAAGTTCCCTTTCTGGTCTCTTACATCAGTCAGTTTATGAGCCTTTTACCGGGAGATGTTATCTCTACAGGCACACCTCCGGGGGTTGGCATGGGGATGACACCCCCGCAGTATTTAAAAGGGGGGGATATTGTCGAGCTGGGCATTGAAGGACTGGGCAACCAGCGGCAAACAATGAAACAGGCCCGGTGAAAATCATTGGCATGCATGACATCACCCCTGACAGTATCCCCTAATATCCCCAGGATGTCATGATCTCCAGGTTTTCCTTCATGGCCGCGAGGGGGTCTTGTCCCTGATAGGACTCTTGTTCAATGATAAACAGGCGCGTTCCCATTTCGCGGGCCATGTCAATGATCTCACGGACACCAATCACTCCCATGCCGAGGATGGTACTTTCAAAGCCGGATCCGGCCTCATTCCGGACCATGTCTTTCACATGAATGTTGTCATATCTTCCCGGGTATTTCCCCAGCACATCTTTAGCATGGGCACCTGCAATGTACATGTTTCCGATATCAAGCTGCATGACCACTTTATCAGCATCGGTGTTTTTCATCATCAGGTCGAATAATTTTTTGCCCTGCAATGACTCACTGAATTCAAAATGGTGGTTGTGATAGCCAAAGCGCATGCCCGATTGCTGGCAAAGTTCACCGCATTTGTTAAAAACCTCCATGAAGTGCATAAAATCATCGTAGTCCTGCCGGAGACCGGCATCAATCGAAGGGCTGATTACAAATTTTTGCCCCATGTAAGCGGCATCCTCCACCAGTTTTTTCCATTCCCCGGTAAAGTCGTTTGTTTTTTCATCCCAGTGCCTTTTTTGCAGGACCGTATGTCCGGACGGCATTTTTAGCCCCCGTTCATCCAGGATTTTTTTAAATTCTTTCGCCGTCCACCCGTAAAATTTATGATCCACATAGTTGGCGTGCTCTACATGGGTGTACCCCATCTCTGCAAGACGGGTGAGGGTTCCCGCAGGGTCTTTTTGCATGTCGTGGCGTACCCCGTAAAGCTGAAGCGCCGTGGTGGTATTAACCTGGTTATCCCTGCAGGCCAATTCCGGGAAAAGAGCGGTGCTGACAGCGGCCATTCCGCTTAATTTTAAAAAGTTTCTTCTTGTTTGTTGCATAAGATTTTTGTTTTATTTGGTTTGAACTTCTGAATTACAACAAGAAAAAGACCTGACAAAGCCGGGAAGATGAAGGGGACATTGGTCCGGAAATCGCTGGAGCAACCCTGCTTTTTTGTAAATATACCAAATTTATTCCCCCGATGTTCCGGACGGAAAAATTTTTCCTCATCAAAAATTTTTCCTCATAAAATACGCAACGTTAATTGAATATTAAGCGCCTTTTTGAATTTTTTTTAAGAATATCCGAAGTCATTTCCTCTTTTCCCGGAACCGGGAGGTATTTTTTAAGAAACTGATAACCAAAAATCCCCAGGCAGATGAAACACTATCTACGGACCGGATGATCCCTTTGAAAGGAATTTTTCAGGAAGAAATAAAAATATATTTTGCGACATAAAACACAAAAAATTGCTGTTTTTTCTTCTTTTTTATTGAAATCTTGTTAGTACATTTACATTTTTTTAAAAATGGGGGGAGATGCGGAAAGTTCCCCCGGCAAAACAAGCTTTTAGCGATAAATTAAATATCAGGGATATATGAATTCGAAAATTCAACAGTTAACCGAAACCATTTACAACGAAGGGGTTGAGAAAGCCAGGGAGGAAGCAGATGCCATTCTGAAAGAAGCCCGGGAAAAAGCTCAAACGATTGAGAAGGATGCGGAAAAGGAAGCCGGCCGGATCGTGACGGAGGCAAAAGAAAAGTCAGAGGAGCTGAAGACCCAGGTGGATTCAGAAATTAAAATGACACTGAATCAGGCGGTTTCTGCAATGAAGCAGGAAATTACCTCCCTCATCACCCTGCAGGTCATCCAGCCTTCCGTGAAAGAACTTTTCTCCGATACTGATTACCTGAAAAAACTCATATCGGATGTTGTCAAAGGCTGGATGAAAAAGGAGAGTTTCGATCTGAAAGTGATCCTTCCGGAAAAGGAAAGGGAAAAACTCGATGCCTTTTTTAAAAACAATCTGGCGGACGAACTCAATAAAGGGCTGGAAGTTACTTTTACAAAGAATATGAAGTCAGGGTTTAAGATCGGACCTACTGACGGAAGTTATGTCATCAGCTTTACCGATGAGGATTTTACCAACTTCCTGAAAGGGTACCTGCGGCCAAAAACCAGTCAACTTCTTTTTGAGGAGGAAAAATGATCCATCGAAATTATTATTGTCTGATAGCCGGATTGCCCGACATTATTCCTGATGATAAAAAATTGCATTACTCCGCAGAGGAGTTGCGCGATTATTTACAGAGTGAACTGCACCCCTCCGATTTCAGGCTGGTCGAAATGTTATACCTGCCCTGGGATCACGAAAACCTGATCAACCTTTTGTTCGAAAATGAATTTGACTGGGATGACCGGGGCAATTTCTCCCGTGAACTGATGGAGCAGTTTGTTGATAAAAAGCAGTTTGAATTTCTGGAACTGTCGGTTTTCCCGTCTTATTTTATTGATTTCATTGAATATTTTCATGAAGATGAAGAAGGCGCAGAGAAGGCAGACTATATTCGTTTCCTGACGGAGGGGTGGTATCATTACCTGCAGCATTCGGGCAATGCATTTATTTCACGGCTGGCCGACCATAAACAAAACATGGGCAATGTCATGCTGGCGTTAAACGGACGAAAGCATGACATTCCTTTCGAAGAGGCCTTGATTGGCAACGATGAGGTCACCTATGCCCTGCGAAAAAGCCGTGCGCGTGATTTTGGCCTTTCTTCCGAGATCGATGACATCGAGCAAATTATTCAAATCTTTGAAATGGAGAACCTGCTCGATCGCGAACTGAAAATCGACAACCATTTTTGGAAGTTCCTCGACGAGATCACTTTTTTCAATTATTTTAGCATTGAAAAGGTCCTGGCTTTCGTTGAAAAGGCCTTCATTGTGGAACGATGGTACGAGCTGGATAAAGAAAAGGGACAAGCGTTATTTAATCAATTACTTGAAGAATTACAATCCAATTTTGAATTTCCTGAAGAATTCGCAATAACCTATGGAAAAAGAAAATAAAACAACAGGCATTGTGGTTGGTATTGTGGCCAACCTTGTAATGGTCGAAGCAGACGGGCCGGTTGCCCAGAATGAGATATGTTTCATTGCCCTGAAAGATGAGCGCTTAATGGCAGAGGTCATTAAAGTAATTGGGAAGCATGCTTACGTGCAGGTTTTTGAGAGTACCCGCGGGTTAAAGCCCGGTTCAACCGTTGAATTTCAGGGGCATATGCTTGAGGTTACGCTGGGACCCGGCGTGCTTTCACGCAACTACGACGGGCTCCAAAATGACCTCGATAAAATGGAAGGGGTTTTTCTTAAACGCGGGGAGTATACCGACCCGCTGGACAGGGAGAAAAAGTGGGCATTTAAACCCATTGCCAAAGAGGGTGACCAGGTCACTGCCGGGGACTGGCTGGGTGAAGTGAATGAAAACGACCAGCCCCATAAAATCATGGTTCCGTTTAAGATGAAAGGGACCTATACCATAAAAGAAATTGCCGGAAAAGGCGAATACACTGTTGACCATAAAATTGCCATGGTGAAAGATAACGAAGGGAACGAGACCGAGCTTACCATGGTCCAGAAATGGCCTGTAAAAGTGGCGATCGGTGCTTTCCGCGAAAAACCACGGCCCTTTAAATTGCTGGAAACCGGTGTCCGTTGCATGGATACCCTGAATCCCATTACCGAAGGAGGTACCGGTTTTATCCCGGGGCCGTTCGGTACAGGGAAAACCGTCCTGCAGCATGCCATATCCAAACAGGCGGAGGCCGACATCGTGATTATTGCCGCTTGTGGTGAGCGGGCTAACGAGGTGGTGGAAATCTTCACCGAATTTCCGGAGCTGGAAGACCCCCGTACCGGAAAAAAATTGATAGAACGAACGATCATTATTGCCAATACTTCCAACATGCCGGTTGCCGCACGGGAAGCTTCGGTCTATACAGCCATGACCATTGCCGAATATTACCGGTCCATGGGGCTTAAAGTGTTGCTGATGGCTGATTCCACCTCCCGCTGGGCCCAGGCCCTCCGCGAGATGTCCAATCGCCTGGAAGAGCTGCCCGGACCGGATGCCTTCCCGATGGACCTGTCGGCCGTTATCTCTAATTTTTATTCCCGTGCAGGATTCGTTTACCTCAATAATGATAAGACCGGATCCATTACCTTCATCGGAACAGTCTCTCCCGCCGGGGGTAACCTGAAAGAACCGGTTACCGAAAGTACCCGGAAAGCAGCCCGCTGTTTTTACGGACTTAACCAGGGACGTGCCGACAGTAAGCGGTACCCGGCCATTGACCCGATCGACAGCTATTCCAAATACCTGGAATATCCCGAAGTTCAGGATTACCTGGAAAAAAATGTGGATGAATCCTGGCTGGATGATGTGCTTAAGGTGAAAGATATCCTCCTTCGGGGAAAAGAAACCATGGAACAGATCAATATTCTGGGGGATGATGGGGTTCCGATCAGTTTTCATGAAACCTTCTGGAAATCAGAGCTCATCGATTTTGTTATTTTGCAACAGGATGCCTTTGATAAAATTGATGCTTCCACCCCAATGGACCGGCAACAATATATGTTGTTGAAAGTGCTGGAAGTCATTGAACACAGCTTTTCCTTTAACCATTTTGAGGAAGTCAGTGCCTTTTTTAAAGAGATTATTAACGAGTTCAAGCAGATGAATTATTCTGAATATAAATCGGATAAATTCAGGGAGCATGAAGAAGCACTGAAGGAGATCCTGAAGAAACGGGCAAATTAATCAACAGGCAAAAAATTAACACCGAAAAAGAAATACTATGGAAAGCCAGGCATTTCAGAAAGTATATACCAAATTAAATAATATTACCAAAGCAACCGTTACGCTCAAGGCGGATGGCGTGGGCTATGATGAGATTGCCAGCGTCAACGGCAAATTGGCACAGGTGGTTAAAATCGCCGGAAATGATATCACCCTGCAGATCTTTGAAGGAACTGAAGGGATCCCCACCAATTCCGAAGTGAGTTTTCTGGGGAGGCCACCACAGTTAAAAGTAAGCGATGAGTTGGCCGGCCGCTTTTTTAACGCATTTGGGAATCCCATCGATGGAGGTCCCGAAGTGCAGGGGGAAGTGCGGGATATCGGAAGCCCTTCGGTCAATCCGGTAAGACGTAAACAGCCCTCGCAGCTGATTGCCACGGGGATTGCCGGCATTGACCTCAATAACAGCCTTGTATCGGGACAAAAAATTCCTTTTTTTGCTGATCCCGACCAACCCTACAACCAGGTGATGGCCAGTGTGGCCCTCCGTGCCAAGGCAGATAAAATTATTCTCGGCGGAATGGGGCTTTCCAATGATGACTACCTCTATTTTAAAAACGTATTTGATAATGCCGGAGCGCTCGACCGGATCATCAGTTTTGTGAACACCACGGAGAATCCGCCGGTAGAACGGTTGCTGGTGCCCGACATGGCACTGACAGCGGCTGAATATTTTGCTGTTGACAAAAATCAGAATGTGCTGGTTTTGCTGACCGATATGACGCTATTTGCAGACGCCCTTAGTATCGTGTCCAACCGGATGGACCAGATCCCCTCCAAAGACAGCATGCCGGGATCACTTTATTCCGACCTGGCCCGCATCTACGAGAAAGCGGTACAGTTCCCTGAAGGCGGATCCATTACCATTATTGCGGTTACCACCCTCTCGGGCGGGGACATTACCCATGCCATCCCTGATAATACAGGGTACATTACCGAAGGACAGCTTTTCCTGCGCCGCGATTCCGATATCGGAAAAGTGATCGTGGATCCTTTCCGCTCCCTGTCGCGGCTGAAACAGCTGGTGATCGGGAAACAAACCCGGGAAGACCATCCACAGGTGATGAATACGGCCATCCGGCTATACGCAGATGCTGCCAACGCCCGTACCAAACTTGAAAACGGCTTTGACCTGACGGACTACGATGAACGAACCCTTGATTTTGCCAAAGAGTATTCGGACCGGTTGCTGGCCATCGATGTTAATGTGGATACCGATACCATGCTTGATATTTGCTGGGAATTGTTTAAAAAACACTTTAAAAAAGCCGAGGTGGCCATCCGGGAGAACCTGGTGGAAAAATACTGGAAAGAAGATTGATCCCGGAAAAAAATGAGCATGAACTCAATGAAATGGAATGGGTAGAATTTAAATCATTGTATCTGTGGCGATAAAATTTCAATATAATAAAACGGCATTACAGGCACTTGATAAACAGTTGAAAGTGCGGGAGCGGGCATTGCCAACCCTCAAGAATAAAGAGTCGGCCCTGCGCGTGGAAGTTAAAAGAGCCAAGGATAAGGCTGAAGCCCTAGAGAAAGAATACCAGGAGCAGATCGCTTCCTACGAAAAAATGGCCCGTTTATGGGGGGAGTTTGACCAGAGTTTGTTGTCCATCAGCGATGTGGAACTTTCCCGCAAAAAGATTGCAGGTGTTTTTACTCCCGTGCTTGGAAAGATCCATTTCGAGATCAATAATGAAAACCTTTTTAATCAGCCCGTATGGTTTCCAGACGGCATCGCGATCATAAAAAAGGTAGCAGAGATTGCCATTGAAAAGGAGGTCTTTTTGCGTAAAATGGAACTGCTCGATTTTGCCCGTAAAAAGACCACCCAAAAAGTAAATTTGTACGAAAAAGTGCAGATCCCCGGATTTCAGGATGCCATTCGAAAAATTAAACGGTTCCTGGAAGACCAGGAGAATCTGTCCAAATCTGCACAGAAAATTGTAAAAGACCGACAGGAAAAACAAAGACAGGAGGAGGTCGAGGTATGATTGTTCCCATGTATAAATATGCGTTCCTCGTCTTTCATTCCGGTTACAACGGGTTTTTGAAGGATATCCGGGAAATCGGGGTGGTGCATATCAAACCGAAAAAAGAGGAACCCACCCCGGAAATGCAGGAGCTTTTCAGGCACCTGACCGAAATTTCAAAAGCCATTAAAAAACTGGAGATGATTGAGCCCGAACCAACCAGGCAGAAACCTGGCTTCGAATCGGGCGAAGCAGTATTTAACCGGCTGAAAGCGATGGAAAAGGAGATGGAGCATAAACATCATCAGGTGCTTCAACTCGAAAAAGAGCGGAGGCAGCTGGAACCCTGGGGCTATTTCGATTGGGAGATGGTTGAAAAGGTCCGGGAACAGGGGATTGCCATTCGTTTTATGACCTGTCCTGTGCGGAAGTTCGATCCGGCCTGGGAAGAGGAATTTTATATCAAAGTGATCAATGATCACAACGGATCCCGGTATTTTCTGAAACTGGAAAAAGTCGAAAATGAAGGGGAAGAGAATGGGTTTGAAGATATATCGGGTGCCGATGAACTGGTGTTGCCCGAATCCTCCCTGGCAGAGGTGAAGAGCAGCATAAAAAAGCTGAACAGTGAAATCGACACCCTCCGGCATGAGTTGCACCGGATCGCCTACCATTGCAAACCGCTGCTCCAGGAATATTATGATGAGGTTCAGCAGCAGCTCTCCGGACAAAATGCCCGGCTGCAAACTTCCGAAGAGGTGGAGGGAAAAGTAAAACTGCTGGAAGGGTGGGTCCCCGAAACCAAAAAAGAGCAGCTCGACAAGTACCTTGAAAAAGAACAGATTCTTTATACGGCCGACAAACCTGATGATGATGAGAAGGTGCCGATTCTGTTGAAAAACAATCGTTTTGCACGCTTGTACGAAATCATCGGAAAATTGTACGAGCTCCCGAATCACAAGGAACTGGACCTCGTCCCTTTTTTCGCTCCCTTTTATATGATGTTTTTCGGGTTCTCCCTGGGAGATGCCGGTTACGGACTGATTATCATAGGACTGGCTGAATTTTTAAAACGGAAAAAACCCAATCTGCGCCAGGTAATGAAACTGGCCCAGTGGCTTGGCTTTGCCACGGTGATCTTTGGAATTCTTACGGGTACTTTTTTTGGGATCGATCTGATCAATTCAGAGATTCCCTGGCTGGAGAATGTCAAGTCATATATGATCAATACAGATGAGCTCTTTAACCTTGCCATTATTTTGGGGGTCATTCAAATTATCTTCGGAATGTTCCTCAAGGTGGTCAATATCTCCCGTGTCAATGGGTTTCGGTATGCCTTTTCCACCATCGGCTGGCTGATTCTTATCCTTGGACTGGGGGCGGTTTACGGATTGAAGAGTGGAGGATTCATTGCTGCCGGGACAGCAGGCATTGCTCAAACAGCCGTTTTAATTGCCGCAGGCGTCTTTATCCTGCTGCTGAACCATCCGAAACGGAACGTTCTTTTGAATATCGGTGCCGGCTTATGGGATATTTACAACATGGCGACCAGCCTGCTGGGAGATGTGCTCTCCTACATCCGGCTTTTTGCCCTCGGTGTTTCAAGTGCCATTCTCGGACTGGTGTTTAACAACATGGCACTGACAATGAAACCGGACAATGTTATCCTGGGACCGCTGGTGATGATCCTGATCCTTGTGATTGGCCACAGCATTACCATTTTTATGTCTGGCCTGGGGGCCTTTGTGCACCCCATCCGGCTGACGTTTGTTGAATTTTATAAAAATGCCGGTTTTACCGGCGGTGGAAGGCCTTATCAGCCTTTTGCGGAACCTGCTTCAAAGAAATCAGAATAAAATAAGTAATAACATTTAAAATAAATCGAGAATGGAACCTATTGTTTTAGCTTACATTGGAATTGGATTAATGGTCGGCCTCTCCGGGGTTGGCAGTGCATACGGTACAACCATTGCGGGGAATGCCTCGGTGGGAGCCATGAAGAAGAACGGGGAAGCTTTTGGTAGTTACATTATGCTTACAGCGCTTCCCGGCAGCCAGGGGCTTTATGGTTTTGCCGGTTACTTCCTTTTGGACAGTTTCGGACTGTTGCAAACGGATATCGGCTGGGGCATCGCTGCGTCTGTCTTCGGTGCCGGACTGGCACTCGGACTGGTTGGACTTTTGTCTTCTGTCCGGCAGGGACAGGTATGTGCCAATGGTATTTCAGCCATCGGGTCCGGCCATGATGTGGCAGGGAAGACCCTTATTCTGGCTGTATTCCCCGAACTTTACGCGATTATCGCACTGGCAGCTACATTCCTTATCGGAAATGCCGTTGCTGTAATTTAAGCGGATTTTTTCAAGCCAGAAACTTTTTTTCCGGATGATGACCGGTAAAATCATAACAATGTTGTATCCATTGTCCAGGGAGGCAATGGATACTTTTTTACCGGTTCATCCATAAATCAACCGGAGGGATGGGTCAGGCAATACGCCGACCGCTCTTTTCTGAACCTGATGTATGTTTACGGCCATGCCATGCCCCGGCTGGGAGGCAACCACCATATGGGATATTATCCCAGGGCCATGATGGCAAAAACCAATATTCAAAGTGAATCCGGCCGTTCCGCAAAACTCCGGCTCTCCTATGATGATCCATAGCAGGTATTTTTGAATGGTACTGAAATTTATGCCGATGATTCGCTGAACCGCGGATTTGTAACCCGGACCTTTGCTGCAGACCTGCAGGAGGGAGAGAATGAACTGCTGGTGAAAATGCTGGATACTCCCAATGTCAATACCATGTGGGCGGGGATCAATTTTTCTGTGCTGGATGAGTGATGCACTCCGCGAAAAGCTTGTCATGAAGATCCCGGTGTACCCGTGCCTGAAAGCCAAAACCGGCAGGCGGGGTTATTATTAATTCCCTGTCTCCCGACCGGTTTTCCCGGATTTATCAGGTTGAGCAGTCCCTTACCTCCTCCCTTATTGCACCTGCTGTTTGCTCTTTGCCGGCTAACTCCTGTGGCAATCTCCGGTTCGGGGAACCCGGGGAGTCCGGGATAGATTTGCCCCGCCCGGGAACGGTTTCCCGGCAGATGGACCTGGGAATGGCGAGGCTGAAAATGGCCTGTGGATCCATAATCTTCTAATGGCCAGCAGTGAAAATAAATCAGGAATTTTTTGTGAACAAAAAAGCATTAAAATATGTTTTACTCTTAAATTAACGGCGAAGGATGAAGGGTCGTCCCTTTTGCAGCAGAAAAAAGATGTTAGTTGAGACAGAAACAATGTTCGTTTAATCACAAAAAAGGAAAATGATATGGCTTTTGAATTACCAAAATTAGGATACGATTACACAGCGCTGGTGCCGCACATCGATGCAAGGACCATGGAATTGCACCACACCAAGCATCATGCAGGGTATACCAGCAAGTTGAACGATGCAGTGGCCGGTACGCCGCTTGAGAACAGAAGCATTGAAGAGATTTTAAGCGGGGTGTCAGAGTACTCCGTAGCTGTAAGAAATAACGGAGGTGGTTTTTACAACCACAATCTGTACTGGAAAGTAATGGCACCGGGGGGTTCTTCCCAACCCGGAGGAGCACTGCTTGATGCCATTAATGAGTCATTCGGCTCACTGGAAAAATTCCGGGAGGCATTTGTTCAGGCCGCATTAACGCGGTTTGGATCAGGTTGGGCATGGTTGGTACTTCAAAACAACAAGCTGGTGGTTTCGTCTACGCCCAACCAGGATAATCCTTTGATGGATGTTGCTGAGGTGCAGGGAGAGCCCGTATTGGGCATTGATGTGTGGGAACACGCTTATTACCTGAACTATCAGAACAGGCGTCCGGATTATGTAAATGCATTCTGGGAGCTCATCAACTGGGACGAAGTCGCCAGGCGGTTTAAAGGTTAGTTGATTTTTGGTTTTTTCCCCCCGGGACAGAGGTCCCGGGGTTTTTATGGTTCTTTTTTGTAAATATTGAGCCGAATGTTTACTTTTAATCCTTCAGGTGTTGAACGAATGCAGGAGTCGCTGCATTCAAAAAACCGTCAATGAAGGGTTTAAGCAGCAAAGAAGATCCAAACGAAAAACGGCTCCGGGAGCTGGAGTCGAAACTTTCCGACCTGCAGCTTGCGCTGGATGAAAGCCGCATGCTTCTGCGTGAAGAGCAGGAGAAGCGGCAGTTTTACCAGATGGTGGCTGATTTTACGTTCAGTTGGGAGTTGTGGTTCTCCCCCTCCGGAAAGATCAACTACTGTTCCCCTTCCTGTCACGACCTGACCGGTTTCACCTCCAACCAAATTATTTCGGCTCCCTCGGTTTCGGAATTGCTTGTATATTCCCCCGACCGCGAAAAATTCGATGCATTTATTTCCAATGCCCTCGATCAACTGCTGGTGAATCCCTCCCTTGAGTTTCGCATTCTTACCCGTACCCGGCAACTGCGCTGGTGTTCTCTTAATATCCGGGGCGTCTATAACCGCCAGGGGCGGTACCTGGGATTCCGGGCCTCGGTTCATGACATTACCCGCCTCAAAGGGGCGTTAGGGCATATTAATGAACTTTCTGCAGGGAAGGAGCTGGAGAACCGGAACCGGCAGCGGCTTCAGTCGGAACTCGAAATTAAAGAACGGGAGTTGGTCGACTTTTTGCTCCAGCTTTCACAAAAAAATGAACTGATCGCCCTGGCAAAGAAGCAACTGGAAAGCATGACCGCTGGAAATACCCGGGAAAACGGCGAAAAAGCCCGGAAACTTTTGCAACTGCTCGAAAATGCCTCCGAAAATACGGTCGACTGGGACCTGGTGGAGGTGCAACTCGAAAAGCTTTACCCCGGATTCATGTCCCGGCTTCTTCAAAAACATCCCCAACTTACGAAAAAAGATAAAAAATTGTGTGCCTGTTTGCGCCTGGGTCTTTCCAGTAAAGAGATCGCTGGCCTGAATAACCGCTCTCCCTCCAGCGTTGAAATTGCCCGTGTGCGCTTGCGGAAGAAACTTAAACTGACCCGGCAGATCCGGCTTGTTAATTACCTTGTTCAAATCTGATCCGGGAAAAGGTAAACTGGTCCCCGGGCCGGGGAAGACAACCGGTTTCTTACGGTTTACAGGCAATTCTTCCGGAAACTTCACAATTTTTTTCCACAATATGAGAAAAAACATGTGAAATTCCCCTGCAACCCTTATTTTTGCTGAGGCTTTTTCGTAGGTTCCGAAAAAAAAATGGATCTTCTGCTTGCCGGGAAGTTCAGGAATTATGTATCTAAAGTATCTGTTTATCAATAGTTTCTGGGCGCCAGTAGCAAGAAGTATTTAGGTTGAATGTTTCGGGAATGGCGAAATAATGAGCTATGAGCGACTGCTCATAAATGAAAATGTCTTTTTCCATGGGGGATTCCATCGGTTACCATTGAAGATCATGGATATTAAAAATATGAATCAATAAAAAACCAAAAAGAATGAATGCATCATCCAAACAACATCCATCGGGGCTGTGGGTGCTTTTCTTTACAGAAATGTGGGAAAGATTCAGTTATTATGGTATGCGGGCACTCCTGGTGCTGTACCTTACATCAACCATTGTCAACGGAGGATTCGCCTTTGCCGAAAACCATGCCCTCGAAATTTACGGCGTTTTTACCGGGCTTGTCTACCTGACCCCGGTACTTGGCGGGATCATTGCTGACCGCCTCATCGGGCAGCGAAAGGCCATTATTATCGGGGGATTGATCATGGGGTTGGGACAAGCCGCGATGGCTTACTCCGAAGCACTGACCAGTGTGGTGAATGTTGGTTCCCCCGAAGGACTTATGGAGCTGCGGCAATATTGGCTTTACATTGGTTTGGGACTTCTTATCCTGGGGAATGGCTTTTTTAAACCCAATATTTCCACGCTGGTGGGACGCCTCTATCCCGACGGGGATCCGCGAAAAGATTCGGCTTTTACCATTTTTTACATGGGAATTAACCTCGGAGCCTTCCTTGCTCCCCTGGTGGCCGGTTTTCTCGGAGAATCCATCGGCTGGTCCTGGGGCTTTGGTTCCGCCGCCGTCGGCATGTTTATAGGTACCGCCTGGTTCTGGTTGCAGGAGGGAAAACTGGGAACCGTCGGATTCGGTCCCAAACGGATCTTCAAAACAGAAAAAGAGCGGCTTAAGGGCCGCGACTGGGTGGACATCCTGTTATGGACCGCCGGGATCATTGCTTTTATCTATCTGTTTGTGAAAACCTGGTGGATAATGCCTGAAGTGGTCACCACCAACATTATCCGTGTCGCCTTTTTTGTTGCCGTTGCAGCCATTGCTTACGTTATTATTAAAAATACTACCGGGAAGACGGAATGGAGCCGGATCGGCGCGATCCTTGTATTCTGCTTCTTCAACATTTTTTTCTGGTCCGGTTTTGAACAGGCCGGGGGAACCTTTAATCTCTTTGCCCGCGATTTTACCGACCGTATGATCGGGGATTTCGAACTGAAAGCTTCCTGGTTCCAGTCGATCAATGCCATCGCCATTGTTGCCCTCGCTCCCGTTTTTTCCATGCTGTGGGTGGCCCTGGGACGCCATAATCCTTCCACTCCGGTGAAATTCGGTCTGGGTTTGTTCCTCCTTTCGCTTGGTTTTGTGGTGATGTTTACGGCCGACTCCATCGCTTCGCCGCAGAACCTCGTAAGCCCGCTCTGGCTCGTCATGGTTTACCTGCTCCATACCACCGGTGAACTTTGCCTTAGTCCCATCGGGCTCAGTATGATCAGTAAATTATCCCCGCCCAAAATCACCTCCCTGATGATGGGACTCTGGTTTGCCTCCACAGCCCTCGCCAACTACCTGGCCGGCGTGTTGAAAGGACTGCTGGAAAATTACCTGCCGGGAATGAATATTTTCCTTTTTCTGGTCATTACCTCCGGATCAGCAGCCTTGCTGATGTTTGCCATTTCACCCTGGCTGAAAAAGATGATGCGGGGAATCGATTAAGTCTTTTATGCCCTTTCATAGCGAAGGGCAATCTGGAGAAAAGTTTTTCCTGCCCGGTTATTCCGGAGCACCTTCCCGGCAGGGAACCGTGCCCGGGGAAACCGGGCAGGCATTTTTCCGGCTCATTCTCCGGTTCATAGCCCTCTCTTGCGCCTGCCGGATAAAATTCAGCATTGCCTCCTGAAAAACCTGACCGGAGTCCTCTCTTTGTGACCAATGAGCTTCTTTGAAAAATGGTTCCCGGATTCCTGGAAGGTGAATAAAGTTTTTCTGTAATTGTCAAAAAAATATGTTAGGTTTTTTTACTATTTTTTAATCTGTCTATTAGTATTTTATGGTTCATTGTTATGTTTATTTTATTTGCCTGTAAGTATTTGTTAGGTTTTTGAATTGAACTTCTTTTCTTTTAGTCCTATTTTTGAAGAAAAAAGTGCATGGCAAAAACTACCGCAAAGGATATATACCGGTCCCTGACAGATGAAGAGGTTGGGCAACTGGTTTACCAGGGGTGTTCTTCCCCTGACTGGAATTTAGTGAAGGTCGCTCCTGCATTTTCACCGGGAAATATTGAGAACTGCAAATTTTCGGGACACATCCGGCTGGATACCTTTCAGCAGTCAGTGAATCTGATCGGGGGGATTACGATCCATACGGGGATTTACAATGCCTGGCTCCACAATTGCGAAGTGGGAAGGGATGCCTTAATCTATAATGTACGGAGTTACATTGCCAACTACCGGATCGGAGCGGGGGTCATCATTCACAATGTGACTACCATTGCGGTTGATGGAGAAACCACCTTCGGGAACGGGGTGGAGGTGGAGGCCATCAATGAAGCGGGGGGGCGCAGCATTCCCGTTTATGATTACCTTTCCACCCACGTGGCTTACATGCTTTCGCTTTACAGACACCGTCCCGCACTTGTTGCCGCCCTGAAAAAGATGGTGGAGGCCTACAGCATGAAGGTAAAAAACAACACCGGTTTTATAGGGGCGCATTCAAAGATACTGAACTGCAATACCATTTTGAATGTAAAAATGGGACCGGTGACCTCTATCGACGGGGCTAAAAAGCTCCGGAACGGAAGCATCAACAGCAACCGGGAAGATCCCGTGGTTATCGGGGAAGGGGTTATTATGGATGATTTTATTGTTTGTTCGGGCACCCGGATAACCGATGCTACCCTGATCTCCAAATGTTTTGTGGGACAGGGGTGTATCCTCGACAAACATTACTCGGCGGTCAATTCCCTCTTTTTTGCCAACTGCCAGGGGTTTCACGGAGAGGCCTGCTCCATTTTCGCAGGCCCCTACACCGTCACCCACCACAAATCGACCTTGCTGATCGCCGGAATGTTCTCATTCTTAAATGCCGGAAGCGGTTCGAATCAGAGCAACCACCTGTACAAGCTGGGGCCGATCCACCAGGGAATCCTGGAGCGGGGAGCCAAAACAACCAGCGACTCCTATCTTCTCTGGCCTTCACGCATCGGAGCTTTTTCACTGGTCATGGGACGCCATTATAAACATTGCGACACGGCCGACTTCCCTTTCTCCTACCTTATTGAAAGCAAAGATGAAAGCATCCTCGTTCCGGGTATTAACCTGAAAAGCATCGGGACCGTACGTGATACCCAGAAATGGCCCCGCCGCGACAACCGGAAGGATTCCAATCTGCTCGACCTGATCAACTTCAATCTGCTGAGCCCTTATACCGTGCATAAAATGCTGAAGGGAAGGGAAAAACTCCACGCCATCCGGAAATCATCGGGTGAATTTGCCCGGGAATACAGTTACGACAAAATGAAAATTGAAAAACGGGAA
>JAGYMR010000349.1 GCA_018400515.1 Tangfeifania sp. | reverse complement strand
CAGTTAACACACGTTCAGGTTGAAACTATTGTTGGATAACTAAAAAAATTTACCATGGCTCATAAGAAAGGTGTAGGTAGTTCGAAAAACGGACGCGAATCGGAAAGCAAACGACTGGGAGTAAAAATATACGGAGGTCAGGTTGCAAAAGCGGGTAATATTTTGGTTCGCCAGCGGGGAACACAGCATTATCCCGGAGCAAATGTGGGGATGGGGAAAGACCATACCCTTTTTGCACTGATTGATGGTACGGTTGTTTTCCGGAAAAGAAGAAAAGACCGTTCATTTGTATCGGTTGAACCGGTAACTACGGTTGATACGGCAGTTGCGGAAGCTCCGGCCCCAAAAGCCCCGAAGGCTGAAAAACCGCAGAAAGCGACCCCGCAGCCGGAAGAAGTAAAGGAAGAAGCTCCTAAAGCAGAAAAAAAAGCGGCTCCGGCAGCCAAAAGCGAAGGCAAAGCCGATGACCTGAAAAAACTGGAAGGCGTAGGACCGAAACTGGAAGAGATCCTGAATGCGGCCGGCATTACAACTTATGCCGGATTGGCTGATACTTCGGTTGAAAAGATGAAAGAAATTCTGGCCGGGGCAGGCAGCCGGTATGCATCGAAAGATCCTGCCCCCTGGATTGAAAAAGCCAAAGAGCTGGCTGAAGGGAAATAATTGAAATCAGGGTTTTTTCCTGATCTAATGATACGAGATAAAAAAACTCCTGTCGAATCCGGCAGGAGTTTTTTTTCGCCAGGTCACCCCGAATCTGCAAATGGGACTTGTTCGGAAAGGAAATGAATGCCTTAAGGAGCTCTCCTTATGAATGGGAGCGAATTTTTAACCCTTCCGGGATCGAATCGGCCACCCGGACGCCTAATTATCAATAAATTCATCTAATGCCGCCCGGTCGCTATCCGAAAGTTTTCCATCCCGTGATTTGAGTTTCGGAATGGATAAACCATTCAGGGGATTTAATGGCTTTTCCATCTCTTTGAACATGCTGCCTGTTAGGATCTTATAGGTGGTGAACAGGGCTATTTTGGAATTCCCGGGGATGGAGATCTTTTGGGCAAAACAGTTCCAGATGGCATCAGGCCGTTGAAAAAGTACCATCAACCCCTTGGTCCAGCAACCCATGATCAGATAATCTGCATTTTCAATCAGACATTCCTGATATTGATCCACATGCAGGCAGGCCGTTTCTATTTCCCTTGTTTGAAGATAGGCGCCGATTTCCTGTGCAAAATGCTTTGTTGTCCCTGTTTTACTTTGGTAAAAAATCACTGCTCGTTTCATGACAAATTAATTTAAGTTGCTTCAATGCTTTTTGTTTGATAGCAAAGTAAAGGACCCGGGACCGGAAAAAATTTGTCCTATGGCAAAAAATCACCAACCCTGCTTCCGGATACGGCTTAACGAACTTTGGGTAATCTGAAGGTAAGCGGCAATGTGTTTCAGGGGAATTTCCCGGGAAAGTTCCGGAATACTTTCCCGGGGGTGTGATTTTACATTTGCGAAGGGACGGTAGTGCCGTATCATTTATTAAATTTGCAACTTATTTAAAGGAAATGACATGCTCAACCTGAAATTTATTCAAAACGACCCCGGACAGGTTATTGAAAAATTAAAACGCAAAAATTTTGATGCCGCTGAAATTGTTCAAAGCATCCTTGATTTATATAACCGGCAGAAAAAGATGCAGGGACTGGTCGATGAAGCGAAAGCTGAAATGAATCAGACCTCAAGAGCGATCGGAAATCTTTTTCGTGAGGGCAGGACGGAAGAAGCCAATGCCGCCAAAAAGCGGACCGCTGAATTAAAGGAGAAGATAAAGGATTATGACCGTCAATTTTCGGAGATTGAGCAGCAGGTAAGCAGCCTGCTGGTGCAATTGCCCAACCTTCCGCATGACTCGGTTCCGGCCGGGAAAAGTGAAGCCGATAACGAAGTAGTGACAAGTGCAGGCACCCTTCCCTCTTTGGGGGAAGAGGCCCTTCCCCACTGGGAGCTGGCCCGGAAATTTCACCTGATCGATTTTGACCTGGGTGTAAAGATTACCGGAGCGGGATTCCCGGTATACCGGGGGAAAGGGTCTCAATTGCAAAGGGCGCTGATAAATTTCTTTCTGGATGAAGCCCGCAAAGCGGGTTATGAAGAGATCCAGCCCCCCCTGGTGGTGAATGAGGCCTCGGGGTTTGGCACCGGACAGCTGCCCGACAAAGAGGGACAAATGTACCATGTGACAGCGGATAATTTGTACCTGATCCCGACCTCTGAGGTCCCGGTAACCAATATTTACCGGGATGTTATCCTGGATGCAAAGGATCTTCCCTGCAAGAATACGGCCTACAGTGCCTGTTTCCGGCGTGAAGCGGGATCTTACGGGAAGGATGTGCGCGGGCTGAACCGGTTGCATCAGTTTGATAAAGTGGAGATTGTGCAAATCGCCCACCCCGGAAAATCCTACGAAGTCCTGGACGAAATGGTGGCACATGTGGCTGGTCTGGTGGAAAAACTGGAGCTG
>JAGYMR010000348.1 GCA_018400515.1 Tangfeifania sp. | reverse complement strand
ATCCTTTGTCATGATCCCCTCCTTCAGGTAGTTGGCTTCCATGTAATTCAGCCAGTGCTTCATGGCATCGTAATGCAGCTGAACTGACCGGACATCTCCGCGCTGTTCATACAACATATTGGCAACATGGATGAAAACCGAAGGCCAGGTAATGTTATCGCTGTAAAACGGCCAGTAGGCAGGCGCCACGTCGGGAAGACTGCCACTCGCCTTTTGCGATCCTTCGATATCCCGCAGCCACTTTTGATACAGCAAGGTATGGTCAAACATGAAGCTCTCTCCGAAACAACCCGTGGCCCGGTCCCCCAGCCAGGGCATGCGTTCGTCACGCTGCGGGCAGTCCGTTGGAAAACTGCGGTAGTTCCCTTTGATGCCCCACAAGGCATTCTGATAGATCTGGTTGATGGTTTCCGAGGAACTTTCAAAGCTTCCCATAATTTGCATCTTGTCGTAATTTACTTTCCCGGTAAAATCCTCCGGCTGGGGCATATAATCAATTCCTGTAATTTCTGCATAACGGAACCCGTGGTAGGTGAAGGTGGGGCACCACGAAAAGGTCCCATCCTGCGAAGGAATATAAATATTGGTAGCTTTTGCTCCCCGCAGATTGGCCGTGTAAATGGAGCCGTCATCATTCACCGCTTCGGCAAACCGCATTTTCACCGGCCGGTCTTTTTTACCACGAAGGGTAACGGACAGCCAGCCCACCATGTTTTGCCCCATATCCACAATGTATTTGCCGTTTACCTTTTTTACAACCACCGGCGTGATCTCTTCCATGGTCCGGAGATTCGGGTTGGGTTGCGCCATCAAACGCCCCTCCGGGGCTTCAACAGCACGTGCATCCATCCATGCCGTATCATCATAGTCCGTGCGATCCCATCCGGGCAGTTCCAGGGAGGCATTGTATTCCTCCCCGTCAAATTCATTATTGGCAACAATCGGTCCGTCCGTGGTCAGCTTCCAGCTGGTATCACTGACAACGGTTTTCCGCGCTCCGCTGGCGTACTCCACTTCCAGTTGCATAAACAATTTGGGAAATCCGTAATGCCGGGTTGGCGGAACCCCGTATCGGGTATCCGTCTTGCTTCGAAGCGCGAAATAACGCCCATTGCCCAGAACAACTCCGATGGCGTTTGCCGATGCATTCAGCAAAGCGGTCACATCATAGGTGTTGTAATAGACATACTTGTCGTATCCCGTGGCAGACGGAGCAAAAATATCCTTACTTACCTTTTCTCCGTTGAGGTAACATTCGTACATTCCCAGCCCTGAAATGTAAAGGGTGGCATTTTGAATATCCTCCTTGAGATCAAATTCCTTGCGGAGGTACCGGGCAGAGAGCCTTGTATAAACAACATCCTCCAATTGCTCCCCCTCATGGGTGAGGCTGTCCAGCCCGATCCACGAAGCCTGCCAGTCATTGTCCTCCAGCAAGGCCATGGTCCACCGGCCTGTATCGCTCCAGGAAGTAGTGCCCTTATTGGTCCAGACTTTTACTTTCCAGTAAATGGCTTGCCCTGATTGCAGCGGACTTCCTTCGTAAGGAATTAAATGAGAACGGCCGGATGCAACCTTTCCCGTGCCCCAGAGAAGGTTTTCCCCTGACGCTAAATCCTCCGGGGAACCGGCAACCATGATCTCGTAGGCCTCTTGCTTTACATTATTGACTTCTGCAGCCAGTTGCCAGGATAAACGGGGGGCCGGGTCGTCAAGGCCCCGGGGATTGGGCTGCCATTCGGTTTTTAAATTTTCAACTATTACAGGGGGGGCCTGGTTGCAGCTGTTACCGGCAAACAAAAAGATGAATGCAAACAGCCCGATCAAAATTTTTTTCTTCATTTCCATGAGTATTACTATTTAAAAATGCCTTATTTTATTAATCCTATATAATAAAGATTTATACATCTGTTTTCCCGGGCAGGGAGAATTCGTTCTTCTTCTGTTTAAGTTAAAAAATCAATTAAAACAACTCCCCATCGGCAACCTTAGAACCGGTTTGAAATCTGTTCCTGTCATACCGGCATATTCTTTTGAAGGGATTTGAAATCCGTTCCTGTCAAACGCACATGGATTAAAATCATCTTCTTTTGTCCGGAAAAGACCGGCAGGTCCAGCTCCTTTCTCTGTCATTTTCCGGATGATGCGCATCTCAGTAACGAACCACCGGCGTTTCACCGTTCCAGTCGATCTCCCAGAATCGGATAAAATTGCCGTTTGTTTCCCACTTAAAAGCGGAAAAGATAGTCCGGTTTTTTTCATGGAGAACTTCCCAGCCGGACCACAATCCTCCTTCCGGCCATTGAAACGGAACTTCTGTCCAGTTTCGGGATTTGGGATCTTTTGTTTTCACCAGTACCTTCCCGAGTCCACTGGTGGCAAACATGTAATAAGTTCCTTCATGCCGGAACACCCGGGGGCTCTCGGGTTGTGAAAAGGTGATAAATACCGTTCTCTTTCAGAATAAAATAATCTTTAATATACTCCCCTTCCCGCGAGAACGTTCCAATATGGCGGGAGTTCCCGCTGTCC
>JAGYMR010000347.1 GCA_018400515.1 Tangfeifania sp. | reverse complement strand
GGGTAATCCCCCCGGTGTCCAAACTGACACCCGAACAAACAAAATACCATTTCCTTTCCGGTTTTACGGCAAAACTTGCCGGAACTGAGCGCGGGATTACAGAGCCCCAGCCGACATTCTCGGCCTGCTTTGGTGCCGCATTCCTTTCGCTTCATCCCACCAAATACGGGGAGGAACTGGTGAAGAAGATGGAAGAGTACGGTACAGAGGCTTATCTTGTGAATACCGGCTGGAATGGAACGGGCAAGCGGATTTCCATTAAAGATACGCGCGCCATTATCGATGCCATTCTGGACGGATCCATTGAAAAATCGGCAACCAGGATGATCCCTGTATTTAATCTTGAAGTACCGACTTTCCTGCACGATGTTGATCCGGGGATCCTCGATCCGCGGGATACATATGCTGATCCCAAGGAGTGGGATAAGAAAGCAAAGGATCTGGCCGGTCGTTTCATTAAAAATTTCGAAAAATACACGGATAATGAAGAGGGGAAATCCCTGGTTGCTGCAGGTCCCCAACTCGATTGATCCCGGCGAAATAATATATTGTTTTCAGGCCCCGCCCATCCGGCGGGGTTTGTATTTTTTTCTGCTCCGGGGACAGGTTTCTTTACCGTTATCGTGGAGCCGGAAAGGTACGTATTTTGTTCCGGGGAATGTTTTTTTCAACGGATGAAGGTGGGCGTCCTCAGAATCTATGAGGAAGGGAATAACTGAAGTAACTCTTTGATGTTTTCCTCCTTATCCAGAAGTCCTGCCGACCGGTAAGCTTCCAGCAGCAGTTCAAGAAGCCGTTGAACAAAAAACAGGTCATTTTTGGGTTCCGCAAAATAATCCAGCGGGAAATAGTCATTTTTTCTCAGGTGGTAGTCAATTTCTTTCCGGCTGGTAATGGATCCTTTATTGGAAGGGTTGACATAGAAAAGCACGTTGGTTTTTGCGTGGCGTCCATGCACCAGCTTTGCCACCGCCTTATCAACAATGGCGACCAGCGGATTTTTCGGAAAGTCGGCAAAATAGGCCGGCAATTCCAGTTTTCTGGCTATCAGCGTGTAAAAGATCCCCAGCGAAACCGGATTTCCTTTCAGGGTTTCCAGTAACTGATTTAAGAAGCAGTTTTGTGGAGAAGCCATGTTTTGATGGTTGACTGAGAACCCGTTGATATTGAAAAGGAAATGATTCAGGATGGTTGTTTTTTCCAGCAGCGTAAGGGACACATTAAACTCCAGCCAGACGGCGTGAATGATTTTTTCTATTTTCTGGCGGATGACTAGCAAGTTGATATCGGGATATTGAAAACGGTCAACGATCAGAAATCCCTCAAGCAGGTCCCTTTTCTCTGACAGGATCCAGTCCTTGAGCATTTTCTTTGTTTTTTTGAACTGAAGGTGCTGGATGAGGTTTTCAATGCGTTCCTGGCAGGTTTCATCCAGGCTGTTTTCCCACTTTTCCTCAAGTGCGGGAATGATGCTGCAGTTCTCTTTTAAGAGTTCTTTTTCCACATTTTGGAAAATGATCTCCTCGGGGTCATCCAGCAAATCGATCAGTGCAGTCAGTCTTTTTTGCATTTTTTCCCTTGTCATTTATTCGGCTGTTAATGAATCCAACACTTTTTTTATGAGTTTTTCCATTATGGGGTGATAATTTTCATTGGCCTGGTGGTTCACCCGGTTGGCAATGATCAGGCAAACGGTAAGCGCCTGATGTCCGAGCATTTTTGATAAACCGTAAATCGCTGAACTCTCCATTTCAAAGTTGGTGATCTTCAACCCGCCAAAACTGAATTTTTCGATGGTTTGGTTCAGTTCAGGCATGGCCAGTTCAAGCCGGAGAATTCTTCCCTGGGGGCCATAAAACCCGGGAGCGGAGATGGTGGCTCCCTTGATGAATTCTTCTTTGTCGAAACGGGCTGTCAGCTGTTCCGAGGCATCTACCACATAAGGTGTCGGCAGGGAACGCTTCCAGTGGACAAATTCCATGAAGGCTTCTTCGAAAGGAATGTCGCAAAATTTTTCCCGTCCGGCATAAAAAGGCAATAAACCATCAAACCCGATGGATTTTCGGGAAACCACAAAGGAATTGACGGGCAGGTCATTTTGCAAACCTCCCGAGGTGCCGATCCGGATAATATTCAGGGATCGTTTTTTTCTTTTTATTTCCCGTTTATGAAAGTCGATGTTTGCCAGTGCATCGAGTTCATTTAAAACAATATCGATATTGTCCGTTCCAATGCCGGTGGAGAGGACCGTCATTCTTTTATTGTTGTACCATCCGGTAATCGTTTTGAATTCCCGGTTCTGTGTGGTGAAGTCAATTTTTTCAAAAAAAGCGGCAATGGTGTCCACCCGGGCCTGGTCGCCCACAAGGATGATTTGCCCGGCAATGTTTTCCGGATGAAGGTGCAGATGAAAAATGCTCCCGTCTTTGTTCAGGATCAACTCAGATTTTTCAATCATATGTGTTGATTTTGGAGCTAAAACTATTGAAAATATGTTTGTACGGCAATTTTTTGTCTGAAAACATATAAACA
>JAGYMR010000346.1 GCA_018400515.1 Tangfeifania sp. | reverse complement strand
CAGTTCGACTTGTTCCTCTCCCGAATTGATTTCTCCAAAGACGCCGATTTTTTCATTTCGGAGAAGCACAGCCATGGCATCGATTAAACCGCTGCCGCAAATTCCTTTGGCCGGTACATTCCCGATCACATGGCACTGCAATTTTCCGTTCAGCTCCTGAAGGGAAGAAATCGCTCCTGTTGAAGCCCGCATTCCCTGACTGATTTTAGCTCCTTCGAATGCCGGTCCTGCAGCCGTGGAAGCACAAATAATTTTTTCGCGGTTCCCCAATACGATTTCCCCGTTGGTACCTAAATCAATAAGGATATTGTAGGTTTCGCTTTCGGCCATGTTGGTGGCGGCAATACCCGCCAGGATATCGCTGCCTACAAAACTGCCGATGGATGGAAAGAAGCGGATATCTGTATCAGGAGAGAGGGGCCATTTTAAGGCTTCAGCGCTGAATTTTTGAACGCCCAAACCGGGAGATTCAAAAGGATAAAACGACAGGGGTTGAACATTTAACCCGGAAAATATGTGATGCATGGCGGTGTTTCCCACAAGGGTAACCTTCGCGATGTCAACGGGATTTTTTTGCACGATGGCCTGAATCATTTTCCCGATTTTTTTGCGGATGAGCTGCTTCAGGGTTTCCTGGTGTCCGTCCAGGCAGCTTTGGATGCGGGCGATGAGGTCAGCACCATATTTTCCCTGCGGATTTACGTCCGACAGCGAATCGAGAATATGGCCGTTTTCAAGATTCAACAGTTGAACCACCAGGGTGGTGGTGCCTATGTCAACAGCAATGCCAAATCCCGGTTGCGGACGGAAATGAAAAGTGGAATTATCGGCCAGGATGATATGTTCAAACTGGGCGATTTCCAGCATGATGTCACTCTCTGCTTTGCAGAAACAAGCCAGCCGCCACTCCTCTCCAAGTCCGAGCTTTTTGAGTTTTGTTTGCTGAACAGGACCTGCTTCCAGGGTGCCCTCGAGCAATTTCACTTTACAGCGGCCGCAGGTGCCTTTCCCGCCACATGGAAACTCCACCCCGTATTCGTGCAATACATCAATAAGGGGGGTGTTTTTGTTCACCCGGATTGTTTTGCCCAGAGGCTGGAGGGTAATGTTGACTTTATGTTGCATGAGATAATGAATCAAAAAAAGTAAATAATGATTTCAAAATACAGATTCAAATGTATGAAAAATATGGGAATGGAAATGATTTTACCGGGTTGGGCGCAACCTTATGAAGAAAAAATGCATCTTCGTTAAAATGAAATCATGCCTTTTTTCAGAAAGTTATTGATCCTTTTATTCCTTTTCCCTGGCGGTTGCCGGGATGAATATAACCCGGACGATACTGATTTATATGGTACGTGGGAAGCAATTCATTTTATTTCTGTCGAGTCTGTTCATTATTCAAAAACGGAGGATTATAATCCACAACTTTCCTTTATTGAGGATGGGAGTTATGGATTGGGGCTCGACGTGAATGGGTGTTTCGGAAACTACGCTGTCCTGGATGAAAACAGGATTGAAATGACTGCTCCCATTTGCACTGAAATTTGCTGTGACAGCGATTTCTCCCAAAAGCTGGCGGGTATGCTATCGAAAGTTTCGCGTTTTGAAATCCACTCCCCGGAGGTCCTTTATCTTTTTATTGATGATTGGGGATTTATTAAGCTGGAGAAGACAGAATAATTCTAGTTTCCCACCGGAAGAGGATTCATTTCTTTCAACTGAAATCCTTTGGATACTTTTTCTATTGTAGCATTTTGATTGTAGAAATCGTGTTCAAAAAACAGAATGTACCCTTTTTGGGCGGCTTCTTCGAGGAAAGCTTCTTTTTCTTTCATTACAGTTACCGGGTCTAAATCATAGGCTGCAATCCACAAAAGGGGTATATTGGCTGCTGTGGGGATCAGGTCGGAAGTGTAAACTAACGTTTCCCCGTTTGTATGAATAAAGGGGATCATTTGTCCGGGGGTATGTCCGTTATAAAATTTTATGTCGACTCCGGGAAAGAGTTCTCCTTCATTTTCCACCAGTTTTAAGCGGCCTGAGGAGTAAAGGAAATCCAGCACCTCGCGGTGGTAGGCTGCCTGTTCCCGCGGGTTGGAAGTCAGGGCATGCTCCCATTGAGTTTGGCTGCACCAGTGAGCAGCATTTGGAAACAACAATTTCATTCCGTCTTTTTGGCTTTTCACTGCGCCAGTGGCATGATCCCAGTGGAGGTGGGTGAAGAACACATCTGTGATGCTTTGGGGAGAATAGCCCTTGGCTGTCAGGGAGTTTTCCAGGTGATTGCCGGGAACCACTCCGTTATTTTTGAGGTGTTTCTCCGAATAATGGTTGCCAATTCCGGTTTCAATCAGAATTTTCCGTTCTCCCTGATCAACAAGGAGACAACGGAGGGCAAGAGGGGTGAAATTGTCGCGGGAGGCCGGGTAGATTTTATTCCACAAAACTTTGGGAATGACGCCGAACAATGCGCCTCCGTCGCAGTGAAAGTTTCCGGCAGATATGGGTATGAGTTTCATCATTGCGTTTTTATTTTTTGTTGAAATTTCTGGTCCAT
>JAGYMR010000345.1 GCA_018400515.1 Tangfeifania sp. | reverse complement strand
TCAAAAGTAAAAAACTCCTTATTGGGGATTTTAGTATCCGGTGGAGCATCAATAGAAACCCTGTCCTGTAAAATTCCCGGCACAAAAATAAAAATAAAATGGTTGTTGAAGCCAGCGTTTTCATTTTTCAAATTCCTAACCGTAAATGCCCATTATACTACCCACCGAAAAAATGCTTCCGGGTCAAGTTCTTTGATTTTTCTGAAAATGATCCGGTTTGACATACCCCTGTTTTTTCTGATACGGTGCAACAGAAAAATCCCGCATAAGAACAAAGTGTTTCCCGGAAAATAGGTGATGTTTATCAAACTACGGGTGCATTTCTGCAAAATATTGGTAGAAATGCGGGATGGTTTTTATGCCATTAAAGAATTGTTCCAGCGGATAATTTTCGTTGGGGGAGTGAATGGCATCCGACTCCAGTCCGAAACCCATCAGCACCGATTTAAGTCCCAGGACCTGTTCAAAGGTGGAAATGATGGGGATGCTTCCCCCGGACCTCACGGGAACAGGCCGTTTGCCGTACACTTCTTCGAAGGCTTTCTCAGCCGCCCTGTAAGCGGGAATATCGATGGGACAGACGTACCCCTGGCCTCCATGAAGCGGAGTTACTTCCACCTTCACCGATTTGGGGGCGATGTTTTTGAAGTGTTTAATGAATTGTTTCGTAATCTTGTGATGATCCTGATCCGGGACCAGGCGGCTTGATATTTTCGCATAGGCTTTGGAGGGCAGTACGGTCTTTGCACCTTCCCCGGTATAGCCTCCCCAGATTCCGCAAACATCAAATGAGGGGCGGATCCCGGTCCGTTCGGCAGGGGTATACCCCTCTTCACCCGCCAGTGCTTCGACATCGATGGCTTTTTTATATGTGTCTTCATCAAAAGGGGCCCTTCCCAAAAGCTCCCGCTCTTCGGCAGAGACTTCCAGAACATCGTCGTAAAAACCGGGGATGGTGATCTTTCCTTTCTCATCCACCATCTGATCGATCATGGAGCAAAGGGTATTGATGGGGTTGGCAACGGTGCCCCCGAACAAGCCTGAGTGCAAGTCACGGTCCGGACCGGTAACCTCCACCTGCCAGTAGGCCAGACCCCGGAGCCCTGTGGTAATGGAAGGGGTGTTAGCAGCCAGCATGGAAGTGTCCGACACCAGAATAACATCCGCCTTTAGCATCTCTTTATGGGCTGCGCACCATTTTCCCAGATTAGGCGAACCGATCTCTTCCTCTCCTTCAATCATGAATTTTACATTGCAGGGAAGGGTATTGGTTTTTACCATCAATTCAAATGCTTTGAAATGCATCATGCCCTGTCCTTTGTCATCGTCGGCTCCGCGCCCCCGGATCCTGCCGTCTTTAATAACCGGCTCAAATGGGTCTGTTTCCCATTTTTCGATGGGATCAACGGGCATTACATCCATGTGGGAATATACAAGAATGGTGGGCAGCGAAGGGTCGATGATTTTTTCGGCAAAGGTGACCGGATTGCCTTCGGTCGCAAATATTTCCGCTTTGTCGGCCCCGGATTTTAACAACAATTCCCTGAGGTATTCCGCGGCTTTATTCATGTCGGGCTTATGACTTTTCAGTGAACTGATGGAGGGAATCCGGATGAATCCGAATAACTCCTCCAGAAAACGGTCGCCGTTCGCTTCGATGTAGTTATTGATTATTTTTTTCATTGTTGGTTATTTTTAAAATGAGGCCGTAAAATACGGTTTTGTATGGACAAATAAAATGGAAAATCGCATATATTAAGAAAGGGCATCCCGGAGGGCTGCCCTTTGAAAACACGGTTTTGACTTGACAAAAAAAGGCAACCCTAACGGTTGCCTTTTTATATAACAAAGTTGTTATGTTTTATTCAACGATTTCCTTAAACCTTGGGTTGTCGAAATATTTAGCAAATTCGAGGTCGGTTTTTGCTTTGGCCTTCATCATATCCGGCTTGAGCGATACGGCCTCCTCGAGGCTGTCGAAAAGCAGGTTCTCTTTTGCCGTACGGGCACCGATCACGGCTTTCAGGTACTCTTTCATGGCGCAATTCGGCAGGTCAAAGTTTTCCAGGTCCTTCAGCGCACCGTTGTTATTTCCGGTGAGCATTTTGGCAAGGGCAGAATTGGTATCCTGGAAGTCCCCGAAATAGGTGACTGCCTGGCTGTAATTGCCTTTTCTGATATTGACAATTCCCTGGTTATAGTTAACTTCATCTCCGGCTCCGGCAGCAGCGCCCAGCAGGGTTTCTGCCTTAGCCACATCCCCTTCGTAAAGGGCAATGGCCCCCAGGTTGTTTTTTATGACAGGTTCGTCATTTTTCAGCCGTTCTGCTTTTTCAAACAGCGGTTTGGCTTCGTCGTATTTCATTTGTTTCACGAGTACATAACCTGCGTTATTCGGACCGCGCCAGTCATCCGGGTAAACTTTGATGAACGAGTTGTAAACTGTCAGCTGGTCATCCAGGCTGCTAAACAGCGTGGCTGCATACAGCAGTTCGGCGGGATTCAGCGAGGCGGGATCTGACATGGCCAGTTCTTTCAGTTCGGCATCGGATTTTCCGATCAGCTCAACA
>JAGYMR010000344.1 GCA_018400515.1 Tangfeifania sp. | reverse complement strand
GAAACTCGAAACGATTTAAAAAGGTAATAATAACAAATTAAATAACTAAAAAATGCCAAAAGTTCAATTCATAAATCCCGACGAAGTCAGGAAATCAAAAAAACTGGAGTTTAATTCCATTCCGGTCAATCAGTACAACAAAACAATTGAAGAGGAGAAGAAAAATTTTACGCGCGGTGAATTTCTGCGCATTTTTAACGACATGGTGGTCATCCGCGAGTTTGAATCCATGCTGAATCTGATTAAGACGCGTGGCGAATACCAGGGGATTCCATACAACCATCCAGGTCCGGCTCACCTGTCCATCGGGCAGGAGGCTGCTGCTGTAGGGATGGCTTATACCCTGGATGTGGACGATTTCATCTTCGGATCACACCGCAGTCATGGCGAAATTCTTGCCAAAGGGTTGTCGGCCATTGCCAAACTCGATGATGATGCCCTGGAAAACATCATGAAAAAACATTTTGACGGTGTCACGCTGGCACCGGTGAAAGCTGGTCATAACGGAACGACCAAAGAATTGGCAGTGAAGTTTCTTCTTTATGGTACACTGGCCGAGATTTTTGCCCGTGAAACCGGGTTTAACAAAGGACTGGGTGGTTCCATGCATGCCTTTTTTACCCCGTTTGGTGTTTATCCGAACAATGCGATCGTTGGAGGCTCGGGCGATATTTCTGTTGGGGCCGCCCTGTATAAAAAAGTGAACCGTAAGAGTGGTATTGTGGTAGCCAATATTGGCGATGCTTCCATGGCATGCGGCCCTGTGTGGGAAGGCCTGACTTTTGCCACGATGGATCAGTTTACTGAACTTTGGGAAGGTGACATGAAAGGTGGGTTGCCTCTTGTCATCAATATCGTGAATAACCAGTATGGTATGGGAGGTCAGACCTGCGGCGAAACCATGGGCTATAAAGTGGCAGCCCGGATAGGTGCCGGACTGAATAAGGATCAGCTGCATGCTGAACGGGTAGACGGGTATAATCCACTGGCCGTTATTGATGCCTATCGCCGCAAAAAGAAAATCCTGGAAGAAAAACGGGGGCCTGTCCTGCTCGATGTGCTGACATACCGGTTTAGCGGTCATTCTCCTTCCGATGCTTCTTCCTACAGGTCGAAAGAAGAGATCGAAGCCTGGGAAAGCCAGGACTCAATCGTTTGGTTTGGTAATGAGCTGGTAAAAGCAGGTATCGCCACAAAAGAAGAACTGGAAAAGATAAAATCCGATACGGAGAACATGATTTCTTCTACCTTGAAACTGGCCATTGACGATGAGGTATCTCCTCACATGGACATGAAAAAGTACCCCAACAGGATTGGCGAAATGATGTTCAGTAACCAGTCGGTTGACCGGATGGAGGATCGCGAACCCGAGGTGAACCATCCCATGGAGGAGAATCCGCGGGTGAAACAAATCACCAAAAAAGAGCGGTTCATGTTCGATGAACAGGGAAAGCCCCATTCAAAAATAAAAACATATGCCCTGCGTGATGGTATTTTTGAGGCCATCATCGACCGCTTTTACAAGGATCCGACCCTGATTGCTTACGGGGAAGAAAACCGCGACTGGGGCGGAGCATTCGCTGTTTACCGCGGACTGACTGAAGCGTTGCCTTACCATCGTCTGTTTAACTCCCCCATCTCGGAAGGTGCCATTGTGGGAACAGCCATCGGTTATGCCATGTGTGGCGGCCGGGTTGTGCCGGAGATCATGTACTGCGACTTCCTGGGTCGTGCCGGCGATGAGGTGTTTAACCAGCTGCCCAAATGGCAGGCCATGAGTGGAAACGTGCTTAAAATGCCGGTGGTCGTCCGTGTTTCGGTTGGTTCCAAGTACGGAGCACAACACTCACAGGACTGGACTGCCCTGGCAGCTCATATTCCCGGACTGAAGGTGGTGTTTCCAGCCACACCATACGACGCCAAAGGGCTGATGAATGCTGCTCTGCAGGGTACCGACCCGGTAATCTTTTTCGAAAGTCAGCGCATTTACGACATCGGTGAGATGTTCCATGAAGGGGGTGTGCCGGAAGGTTATTATGAAATACCGCTTGGTGAGCCCGATATCAAAAGAGCAGGAAGCGATGTGACCATTCTTAGCATCGGAGCTACTCTTTACCGTATGCTGGATGCCGCTAAAATACTGGAAGAAAAATACAACTTCTCAGCCGAGGTGATCGATGCCCGGTCATTGGTGCCGTTCAATTACGATCTGGTGACTGAGTCCATAAAAAAAACCGGAAGGATTGTGATATCGGGCGATGCTTCTGCCCGCGGCTCATTCCTGCGCGATATGGCTTCGAACATCACCGAGCTGGCATTCGACTACCTCGATGCACCACCGGTCGTGGTAGGTTCCCGTAACTGGATCACTCCGGCTCATGAGCTGGAAGATTATTTCTTCCCGCAACCGGAATGGATCGTCGATGCCATTCACGAACGCATCGTGCCGCTGCCCGGTCACACGCCGGAAAATAACTTCACGGAAGAAGAACAGCTGGATCGCAACGCCGGGGGAATTTAGGGCGTTGCTGTTTCCCAACCTGCAACCTTCTAAAAAAAACCATTTCGTTGCGTTTTCCGGAACATA
>JAGYMR010000343.1 GCA_018400515.1 Tangfeifania sp. | reverse complement strand
AGCCGGCAATTTTTTTCATTAAGGGGTCTATTCCCTTCCGCCTTTGGATTTACATCCGGAGTTTTTTCCCTGTTGTAACGGTCCGGGAAAGTGGTCCTTTTTGGAAAGTTCCCTCCCCCGTTTTTTTTAAACCGGATTGTACGTCAGGAATCCGCCCGGGGCGATTAAACCTGTTTATCCGTCAGGAGGGTTAGTAGCGGTAATGCACTTCAGGGGTGTAATACCCGCCATGGACAAAGTTGTCATCGTAGGCAAAATACCGCTCCGGGTAATGCACCAGGCGGAACCCGTACCGCGTCATTTCGAAGAATAAATTGCCAATCCTGAAATAGATGTAGCCGTTGATATACACCTGCTCGTAACCGGCCGGGATCCGTTCAAAAATGATCCCGTAAGGCATATCCACCAGTACATATCCGATGCCCCGGAAGTGCCTGAAGAAATGGCCGTTGAAGCAGTAGTACCGGTGATGGTTGTGGATGAAGAAATAGGGGTGGCCGGTAAAACGCCGGATAACATGGCCATACCTGGGATGGTGGTAATAATATTTGTGAAAACGGTATGAATAGGGATGATAGGACCTGTAGTAGTCTCTCCAGCTATCCCTGTTCCAGCGGTACCTTTCCCATTTCCGGTCCCAGTGGTTGTATTTCCTGTAATCGTATTTTTTGTAGAAGCGGCCGTCTTTGTCCCGGTGGTTGGGTCGCCTAGTGGCTTGCCGGCTGCTCCAGTATTTTTCGCTGCCCCGGTACTTTTTGCCGGGAACCGTTCGTTTTTCGCTCCTGTTCAGCCGGTACACCGTGCGATTGTAATCGGAACGGGAACGCCGGCTGTTTGCAGTGGTTCTTCTTTCTGCATCCCGTGTGGAATAGGACTGGCTCCGGTCCCTTGATGAGCGGTTCGCGGAGGCTTCGAACCGCGATTTTTTACGGTTGTTGTCCTGTCTGTAAGTACGCCGGTCTCCTGACCCGGAAGATGGTAACCCTGCCCGGGTACCGGATTTTGATTTCATTCGGACACTACCGGAGGGATTAGAGCGCTTTGTGCTATTGTTCCGATAGGTGCTTCTTTTTTCGTTGTGAGAAGGTTTGTTGTTTATCGTTGCACGCTTGCTCCTGTGTTCCGGAGCGCGGGTAGTGCTTTTGATGGACCGGGAACGGCCGGATTCCCTGCTGCTTCTTGAATGAAGCGCCGCATTTTCTGATCTCCGCTTTTTGTCGGAATGGCGGTACGTGCTTTTTTCGCGGGAGTTGTGGGTCCGGCTCCTTTTGTCACGCTCAACCCGGGTTTCGTTTGTTCTGCTGGAACGGGACCGGCGTTGGGCCTGCGCAGGATTCGTTGCTGCCGCTACGGTGGTTAAGATGATGAAAACGGCCAGCACTCTTGTTATTTTTGTTTTCATGGCTTTCAGATTATAATTCAACAAATGAACTTTGGTCTCTGGCGCCTTATTTAATTACCGGTATTTATCAAAAGGAAAAGCAAAGCTTGTGCCAAAGAAAAGGGAAAACCGTTTATCTGTTTTTAATCTGTTTGTAGTCAGATGATTAAAAATTTTTATATTCGATGGATTTCGATTAATTTTGCGGTTTAAAAACAGAATAAATGGGAAGGATTTTAGCCATCGATTATGGAAAAAAGCGGGTAGGACTGGCTGTTTCGGATCCGTCACAACTGATAGCCAACAAATTGGCAACAGTTTCCACGAACAGCCTTTGGGATTTTCTTCAGACATATTTCAAGGAGCAGGTAGTTGATGAGGTCGTTGTAGGATATCCAAAGCAATTGAACAACCAGGCCTCTGAAGCTGTTAATTATATCAACCCGTTTCTGCAGAAATTTCAAAAGAGATATCCGGATGTTGTTCTGAAACTCGCAGATGAAAGGTTTACCTCAAAGATGGCTTTTCAGTCAATGATTGACGGGGGGCTGAAAAAAAAGGCCCGCAGAAACAAGGCACTGGTGGATGCAATCAGTGCCACCATCATTCTGCAGGGGTACATGGAGCAACGGAGAAACCAATAATGATTGTTTGTGTGTTTTAATTTGTTTATTTGTGGACATAATAAACTTGACACAGGCCAGACGGATTTTAATGGATTCGTTGGGCATAAAATAAAAAATTTTAGCGGATGAAGTATCCAGTAACTGTTTACGGAGACCCTTTGCTGCGAAAAAGAGCAGAGGCCATCGGGAAAGATTTTGAAGGGCTGAAAGAGGTCATTGAGAATATGTGGGAAACCATGTACGCTTCGGATGGTGTTGGCCTTGCGGCTCCCCAGGTAGGCAAATCCATTCGCCTGTTTCTGGTGGATGCCACTTCAGGAGCCAGTGATGATCCTGCGCTTGAAGATTTTAAAAAAGTATTTATTAATCCGGAAATAATTGAGACCAAAGGGGAAGAATGGGTGATGAATGAAGGCTGTTTAAGTCTGCCGGAAATAAGGGAGGATGTGAAACGACCCGATGTCGTCAGGATAAAGTATTTGGACGAAAATTTTAATCGTCACGAAGAGACCTTCAGCGGTTTTGCCGGAAGGATCGTTCAGCATGAGTATGATCATCTGGAGGGTGTTCTCTTTATTGACCATATCGCTCCCCTGAGGAAAAGGTTATT
>JAGYMR010000342.1 GCA_018400515.1 Tangfeifania sp. | reverse complement strand
TCCTTCTGCCCATTTGTTTTTTAATTCAACATATTCCCCCGGTTTAATGTCAGCATTAACTGCCCTGCCATTGAGTGTTATGGTTGTTAGATTAGCCCATTGGGGGATTCTCAGGAAGAGGCTGAAATCTTCCGGCAGTTTGTCAATGGTTAGTATTACCTGGCCCTCCCAGGGATAATCCGATTCCTGGGTCAGGCTGACAGACTTCCCGTCTGATAGTGTGGTATTCAGTCTGTTTCCTCCGTAGAGATGTACCCAGAGTCCTTCATCGGAGATGGAATAGATGTAGTTCTGAACCTCTGCGATGGTCCGGATGGTATTGGGGGGGCAGCAATTGCAGTAACTGATGTAGGGTTCACGGTGTTTCGACCAGCGGAGGCTGTCGCTGATGCCCCGGACTGAAGCCAGGGGATTGGTATAAAAATAGCCTTTCCCGTCGAGGCTGACTCCGGCCAGCAGGCTGTTGTAGAGAACGGTTTCCATGACTTCGGCGTAGTCTGCATCGCCCGTGATCTGTAGCATTCGCCAGTTCCAGAGCAGGTTTCCTATGTTGGCGCACGATTCATTGTGGGCGGTGATATTCGGGAGTTCATAGTCGCGGCCGTATGCCTGGTGAACCTGCTGGATCCTTGCAGGTGTGTAGGAAGTACCGTTGGGTGATACCCCATCATAAAGAGCCCCGCATCCTCCGGTAATGTACATTTTGTGTCCGGTCAGGTCATGCCAGATTTTTTGTAACGCCACCAGCAGTGAATCGTCGCCGGTTTCGGCATAGAGGTCGGCAGCACCGGCATACAGGTAGTTGGCACGCACGGCATGCCCCACAGCTTTGGTCTGCTGTTTGAAAGGAATCCGGTCCTGGTTGTGGTCCGTACCGTCTTTTACAAGGCTACGGATCTCGATCAGGTTTTCTGCCAGCTCAAGGTACCTGGGATCCCGGGTGGTCCGGTACATTTCCACAACCCCCATGTAATGGGAAGGGCAGATGGCATTCTGTGCCAGTTCGTAAGGGCTTCGTTGATAAAATGCGTAAAGAAAATCGGTGGCTTTGATGGCAATATCCAGCAACGACCGTTTTCCTGTTGCCCTGTAATGGAGGCAGGCAGCCGTCATTAAATGCCCCATGTTGTATGTTTCAAAATCAAGCCGCTCCACAAATGCGTGTTTTTGATCCGGCTCATTGAGCTCTTTAATAATTACAGGCGTGTGGATATACCCATCCCTGCGTTGTGCTTTCGCGATGACATCAATGATACGATCGATCTCTGCCCCGGTTTTTTGATCTCCGGTTGCAGCGTAAGCCATTATTCCGGCTTCGAGGATTTTATAAAAGTCACCGTCATGGAATGGCGGGCCGGCATGCCTTCCGGTATCCAGACCGGCTGCAATTTCAAAATTTTTAAAAGCATGGCTGATGGAATCATTCAGGTAATTGCCCATCATGTGCGGGATCATGGAGGTTTTACACACATCAAAACGTTCGGCCCAGAAACCATCGGTCCATTGTACGTCGCCCATGTTGATGCCTTTTAACCGGGCATAAGGACTGTTCCCGGTGTGAGTCAGAGCTCTTTCCTGGGCTCCGGTGTGCCCGGATATCAGAAATAAAAACAGGATCGTCAAAGCGATCGAGCCTAAAATCTTCTGAAAATGTCTCATCGTATTATTACTATTTTTTTTCGGTATTTTTCTTCTAAAATAAACCATTCCTTGTTTATTCTTTTAAGCTGCCCTTTCAGGGCGGTGGTTTATTTACTGTTTTGTTTTCCCGGGGCGTTTCCCCGGGCTGAAGTAAGCTGCCACTCCGTGGCGTTTGTTGTTTGCATCTTTTCCATAAGATGGGTTCCATTGTCCTTTTTAACCGTTTATTGCCTGTTTTATTAACTACGATTTTGCCATTAAGTTAAATTACGTTGTCTTATGTGCCGCATATTTATTCGTTTCATTTATTCTTCGGGCTGAAAGCCCGGATTATTTCAGCCCGGAGGCAACGCCCCGGGTTGAATTTTCAAAAACATAATCTCCCGAACCAATTTCAACAACAACGAACCTGTCGTTTGATTCCATCATCTTTATTTCCTCTGTACTTTCAAGCCCCTTTCCTGATTCGGTAATTTCTGTTTTGTTTGCCGAAGGGATGCAAAGAATGGCTTTTGTATTTGCCGGAACGGTAATTTTCATCGTTACTTTTTGTTCTTTCCGTTCCCAGGAGGATTGTATCTCTCCGTAGAGCGATTGGAAGATGGCTTCTGTCCAGGTCAGGTTGTCAGTGATTTCGGGTTTAATGAAGAATTTTTTATACCCCGGGGCATCGGGGCAGGTTTGAATGCCGGCCACTTTTGTATAGAGCCAGTTGCCGATGGCTCCGTAGGCATAATGGTTGAATGAGTTCATGCCGGCATCCTGAAACGACCCGTCGGGACGGATCCCGTCCCAGCGTTCCCAGATGGTGGTGGCACCCCTGGTTACCGGGTAGAGCCACGACGGATATTTTTTGTTGAAAAGCAGTTTGTAGGCCAGTTCCGGGAAGCCTGCATCTGTAAGGGCATCGCAGATCAGGGGAGTTCCCAGGAATCCGGTGGTGATGTGCTGAAAATGATTCACATCGTCGGCCAGTCTGCGGGCTGCGGTTTGGCGCATCTCTTCAGGGATCAGTCCG
>JAGYMR010000341.1 GCA_018400515.1 Tangfeifania sp. | reverse complement strand
AAAACGGCGCACGCATTGGTACCATCGAACACGCACTGGCCGGACTCATCGGAATGAATCTTGACAATGTGCTGATCGAGGTGGACAACGAAGAAGCACCCATCATGGACGGCAGCTCCAGATACTTTGTGGAAGCGGTGGAAAAGGCAGGTATAGTGGAACAGGAAGCCGAACGCGGCTATTTCGAGATTGAAGAAAAAATTCATGTTACCGACGAAAAAACCGGGTCCGAGATCATTGCGCTGCCCGATGATGACTACCGCCTAAACGTCATGATCTCCTTTAAATCCAGGGTCCTCAACAACCAGTTTGCAACCCTCGACTCCATCCGCCATTTTAAAGATGAGATCGCGAAGTGCCGCACCTTTGTTTTTCTCCATGAACTTGAGTTCTTACTCAATAACAACCTGATCAAAGGAGGCGAACTGGACAATGCCATCGTGATCATCGACAAGGAGGTAACCCAGGAGGAGATGGACCGCCTGGCCGATCTCTTTCACCACGACCGGGTGGAAGTCAAGCCCCAGGGGATCCTGAACAATCTGGAGCTGCATTTCGATAACGAATGTGCCCGCCATAAACTGCTGGATGTTATCGGAGATTTGGTCCTTTGCGGCAAACACATCAAAGGCCGGATCATTGCCACGAAGCCGGGGCACCACATCAACACCGTTTTTGCCCAGGCCCTGAAAGACTCCTGGACGAAAAAGGAGGCAGGTCCCCCGGTTTATGATCCCGAGGCACCCTCGTTGCTCGATGTCAACCAGATAAAAAAATACCTCCCCCACCGGTATCCTTTCCTGATGGTGGATAAAATTATTTCCGCTTCCGAAAGTGAAGTCATCGGATTGAAAAATGTAACAGCCAACGAACCTTACTTCCAGGGACATTTCCCTGAGGAACCCATCATGCCGGGGGTGCTGCTGATCGAAGCCATGGCTCAGACCGGGGGATTGCTGGTTCTTTGCGGACTAAAGGACAAATATTCCACCTACTTTATCCGGATTGATAATGTCAAATTCCGGAAAAAAGTTACCCCGGGCGATACCCTGATCTTTAAAATATCATTAAATTCACCCATTCGCCGGGGCATTGCCACCATGAAAGGGGTTACTTACGTGGGCAGTACCATCGTCGCCGAAGGGGAATTTATGGCCCAGATCGTAAAACAAACAGAAGATTGAACAAATACCAGATAATTAATTACACGGAAAGAGCATGGAAGTAGTTATCACAAAAAAAAAACGGAATGGTTAACCTTGCGCGTTCCATGCCTTACTGCCTGAAATTAAAAATATTAACGAATGAAACAACCACTGGCTTACGTACATCCTGAAGCAAAAATTGCCGAAAATGTGGCAATCGAACCCTTTGTTACGATCGACCAGGATGTGGAGATCGGGGAGGGAACCCGCATTGGTTCAAGCGTTACCATTCTGCCCGGAACAAGGATCGGAAAAAACTGTACTATTTTTCCGGGGGCTGTCATCGGCGCTATTCCCCAGGACCTGAAGTTCAAAGGGGAGTATACAACGATTGAGATCGGCGATAACAACACCATCCGCGAGTTTGTTACCATTAACCGCGGCACCGCCTCCAAAGGAAAAACCGTTCTGGGAAACAATAACCTGATCATGGCTTATGTACACATTGCACACGACTGCCAACTGGGAAATTCCGTGATCCTTGGAAACAATACCCAGCTTTCGGGTGAAGTGGTGGTGGACGACTGGGCCATTATTTCAGGCATGACCGGCGTACATCAGTTTTGCCGCGTGGGATCCCATGTGATGATCGGCGGAGGATCGCTGGTCCGCAAGGATGTTCCTCCCTTTATCAAAGCCAGCCGTGAACCCCTCTCCTACGTGGGCATTAACTCCATCGGATTGCGGCGGCGCAACTTCACCAACGAAAAAATCAGGGAGATCCAGGAAATTTACCGCTACATATATCAAAAAGGACTGAACACCATGCAGGCGATTGATATTATCGAAACAGAGATCCCTGCCACAAAAGAAAGGGACGAAGTCCTGCTTTTTGTCAAAGATTCCAAACGGGGCATCATCCGGGGCTATTATCCCGACTGATTTTCCCTTCCCGTCCATACCTTCTGATCATCCCCCCTTCAATGGCCGTTTCCTGAAATGAGCACAGCAGGATTTGGTTTTGTTTTTCTTTTTTAATATGTTACATTTCAAACCTTTAACAGCTTTATTAACAACGAATAAAAACAAAACCATTCATCCCCTGAATAAAAATTTTCGGCACCTATGGAATTATTAGCAAAAAAGTAATAAATTGCATCAAATAATGCCTTTTCTTCAGGGCATTGGTGATGGTGATGGTGATGGTAAAAAATAACAGTGACATATTAGTCATTGAAATTGCTTTATTCGCATTTTTTATTTTCATTTTTGTTTTAGACGGAGAATCTGAAGCAAAGGGATTGTATGATCCATCCTCACCCAAACCCCAAAAACACCTCCTCCTGTTTGATGAACATCCGCTCCTCCAAAAGAAAGGACCTCTTATTGCGCTGAAGACAAAAAAAATCCAGCCTCCGGAAAACACCTTCTCAACGAGAAATCACTATACCAAACATCAAAACGATGTGATCCGGTCCTCCCTTTCCTGGGAAAACAAAATTCCGCTGCTATCTATGGCGGAGCAGCAAAAGATT
>JAGYMR010000340.1 GCA_018400515.1 Tangfeifania sp. | reverse complement strand
AACGAGAATTCGTTAAGGATATCAAAAGCCTTCATTCTCTGTCCGGTCGATGATTTCCTGCTGGAGGTCCTCGTTCATATGGTTAAAATAATCGCTGTACCCTGCCATGCGCACCATCAGGTCTTTGTAATCTTCGGGGCAGGCCTGAGCTGCCAGAAGAGTGGCGGTATCCACAATGTTAAACTGCACATGATGCCCTCCCAGCAAAAAATAGCTGCGGATAAGGTATCCCAGCTTCTCCATATCTTTTTGCCACTTCAACAGCGAAGGAACAAAACGCAAGTTCAACAATGTGCCTCCCGATTTTTCCTGGTCCAGCTTTCCCAGGGACCGAATCACTGCCGTGGGACCATGGGTATCGCATCCGTGCGACGGGGAAGTGCCGTCTGAAATCGGTTTTCCTGCCAGTCTGCCGTTGGGTGTGGCTCCAAGTACCGCCCCAAAATAGACATGACAGGTAGTGGAAAGCATGTTCAAATGGTACTTTCCCCCTTTAATATTGGGCTTCCCGTCGATAGCCCCCAGCAGGTCATTGTACACTTGCAGTGCAATGTCATCTGCCCGGTCATCATCATTGCCGAAAAAGGGTGTCCGGTTCAGCAAACGTTGCCTCAGCGGTTCTTCATCCTCAAAATTATGAGCAAGCACCTGCAGAAAACGCTCCATCGCAAGGGTTTTATCCTCAAAAACATGTTTTTTCAGAACCGACAGGCTGTCCGTAACAGTAGCCTGTCCTGTGCACTGGATGTAATTGGTGTTGTACCGGGGGCCCCCGTTGTAATAATCCTTTCCCCGGGCGATGCAGTCTTCAATGACCACCGAAAGAAAAGGTGCCGGGGCATATCGGGCAAACATCCGGTCGATATAGTTGCTCACCCTGATCTTCTGGTCCACAACAAAACGGAGCTGTTTCAGGAAAGCATTGTATAAAGCATCAAAATCTTTAAACCGGTTGGGATCGCCGGTTTTTATTCCGGCCGTTTTGCCGGTCACCGGATCGGTTCCGTTATTCAGCGTAATCTCCAGGATTTTCGGAACATTCAGATACCCGGTCAGGAGGTAGGCCTCCTTTCCAAAAGCCCCCACTTCGATACACCCGCTGCATCCTCCTTCCAGGGCATCCTGTTCGGTTTTCCCCTGGCGCAGCAGTTCACGGACGTAAACATCCGGGTTAAACACCGAAGGATAGCCATGTCCCTGCCGGATAACGCCAATGGCTGCGTTTAGAAACGCATCGGGCGTTTTTTGGCTGATATGCACCGAACTCCCGGGTTGCAGGATATGCAACTCCTTTATCACCTCGAGCATCATGTATGAAAGCTCACTGACCCCGTCGGAACCATCGGGCTTCAGTCCGCCAAGGTTGATATTGGTAAAATCATTGTAGGTGCCGCTTTCACGGGCGGTAATCCCCACTTTGGGAGGCGCGGGGTGATTATTCACTTTTATCCAGAAACAACTGATGATTTCTTTGGCTTGCTCGCGGGTCAGCGTTCCCGCAGCCAGCTCTTTTTCATAAAAAGGAGCCAGGTGCTGGTCGAAATGCCCCGGATTCATGGCATCCCAGCCATTAAGCTCGGTAATGGTGCCGAGGTGGACAAACCAGTACATCTGAATAGCTTCCCAAAGATTGCGGGGGGCATATGCCGGCACCCTCCGGCAGACTTCTGCGATTCGATTCAGTTCTGCTCTCCGCCGGGGGTCATTCTCCGAAACAGCCATTTCTTCAGCCAGATCGGCATGGCGCCCGGCAAAAACAATCACTGCATCGCACGAAACAGCCATGCCCTGGAGCTCTTCCAGCTTATCTGTTGCTTCCGGATCGTTCAAAAAGTCAAGTTGCTGAATGTGATCCTCTATCTCCTTTTTGAAATCGAGCATTCCTTTGCGGTAAATCTTCCCGTCAAGGGCGGTATGACCGGGTGCCCGCTGCTCCATGAATTCGGTAAAAACACCCGCTTCGTAAGCAGCCTGCCATTCACGCGGAACATGACGAAATATGCGCTCGCGCATGGTCCGGCCCTCCCAGTAGGGAATGACTTCGCGTTCGTAGGTCCGGATGTCTTCTTCCGGAATCGTGTAACGCTGCTGCTCACGGGCATTCAGCACACGAAAATCATCCGCCGTATGGCAGTTGAGTTCCGGGAATGTGGACACCGATTTGGGTGCCGGACCGCGCTCCCCGACAATGAGTTCATCGTCGCCGATATAAATGGTTTTGGTCCGGCAAATCTCCATAAAATTAAGGGCACGCATCATGGGCACCGGATACTTCCCTTCATTCTCCTTGTAAAAGCGGGTGGTAATCAATGCCCGCTCAATGGAAAGTGCCTCCTGGGTTTCTAGGCTCTGTTTCCGCAACCGCCGGATGCGTTCGTTCATCCCCGGAGCTTTCCCCGGGAGTTCAGGGGCATCAAAATTCGCTGAAGCCCCGGCAGCACGTTCGGGCTTCTTTTTATGCTTAATGGTTTCAAATGGCATTTTCGAAATGGATTGAAATGAAAAAATGAGTGATTAATAATTGAAGCATGGGCTGAATGAAGCCCTCCTTTCATCTGTGGCAGGAAAAAAAGCCTTACCGGCAGAACCATCCATAAAAAATCCGGCATTCAAAAAGACACCGGTAGCAGGCCAGTAAATTCGAATGATGCTGTTTTGAAGTCATGTTAAAATTTCATTCTTTCCC
>JAGYMR010000034.1 GCA_018400515.1 Tangfeifania sp. | reverse complement strand
AACTTTTCGATGGTTTCCAAATATTTTTTTTGGAGGATTTCCCGTTGTTCTCCTCCGTTTTCCCGCACTGGATCGGGTTCCCAGGGGAGATCGGTGTTGCAAACCAGGAAGAGGTCGACCGGTGTTTTTTCGATCTCTCTGTCCAGCCAGGAGGGCAAACGGTCAAAGACCACCTCAAACCAAATTTTGGTGATGATCAGCCACGTATCGGAGATAATGAAAGGATGCGTTGTTTTTCGCATTGCATTCAGTTGCTCCACCTGCTTCCTTGCAATGTTTTCCACATCATGGTAGGTGTACCTTCGAGGTAATTTTTCAATATACTCCCGGGCAAATTCAGGGATGAAGGGGACCCCCAGATAACGGGCCAGCCATTCGGCCAGGGCACTTTTCCCGGTTGATTCGGCACCGGTGACCACGATTATTTTTTGTGATGGCTTCATTCGTCAATATTCAAAATTTTTAACCGGAACACCTGGACGCGGCGGGGATCAGGTTCATGGTTCTGTGGAATGATGATACCCGGCCCTGTTTCAATCCGTGGTTTTTAAGTCTTTTTTCCATTCCAAATAACCAACAAAGGCCATCACGGTGTAAACGGCAAACAGGATCACCGTTGGCCAAAGGCTTTTATAAACGTATAGACCGGCAGATAAGATATCCACAAAGATCCAGATAATCCAGTTCTCAATGTATTTTTTTGCCAGCATCCAGGTTGCTAAAATGCTGAGCGCTGTCGTGAGCGAATCCATGAAGGGCACGGTTGAATCGGTAAAATTCAGAAGGATAAAGAGGAGCAGGAAGTATATGAATACGGTGGCTCCTGATGAAAACAGGAGGGTTTGCTTCGGAATTCTTTTAACGTGGACCTGCGTCCCCCCTGCGTGTTCTTCTTCTTTTCCCCCTTTCAGCCAGTAGTACCATCCATAGATGCTGATTCCCACATAATATACCTGGAGGCCCATGTCGGCATAAAACCCGGACCGGAAAAAAACCACAATGTAGAGGGCTGAAGTCAGCAGTCCTGTGGCCCAGGTAAGAATGTTCTGCCTGATGGAAAAGAAAATATACAGTATTCCCAGAATGGCGCCGGACACCTCGATTTTATTGCCCCACAACCAGGTAGTAAAAGCTTCCTCCATAATAATCTATTCGTCCGCTGAAACCAGCAAATGGTCGTATTGATGCTGGTTATTGATGATCTCCAGTGCCTTTGTTATTCCTTCATCGTCTTCGTTGAGGATCTTAAAGAAATCGTTTCTCGTAAAGATATCGCGTGCAATCAATGCTTTTACTTCTCTTTTCAGTTTATCCCGGGTAAAATTCAGGCTTTCCCCTTTTTTTTCGATCCCTGCTTTTTCACCATTGGCAACAATGGCATTCACCATGGGATCAGTTACTTCAAACTGGCGGTTGAAATCCTCGAAAACGGAGTATTTTTTTTGGAGTTTTTTCCGGTTTTTATCGACGTAATTGATCACAAAGTTGAAGATGACCTGATTTCTTCGCAGCTGATTGTAATAACGGAAGTGGCTGGAGGTATCCATCGGGACAAAGATATCGGGCATAATTCCCCCGCCCCCGAAAACGGTTCGTTCATTAACGAGTGTTTTATATTTCAGCGAGTCGGCAAAAACGATGCTGTCTCTGCTGAATAGTTCTCCTGATTCCAGTCTTTTCAGGGGATCGCGCCGGTAATCCTCAATTCCGTTTCCGTAAGGTTTTTGGATGCATCTTCCACTGGGGGTGTAATAGTGGGCGGTTGTAAGGCGGACCATCGACCCGTCAGTCAGGAAATAGGGCTTCTGTACCAGGCCTTTCCCGAAGGAGCGCCGGCCGATAATGAGTCCGCGGTCCCAGTCCTGAACAGACCCGGAAACAATTTCACTTGCCGAGGCCGAGGCTTCATCGATAAGCACCACCAGTTTGCCTTTTTCAAAGATGCCGGAGGAGGTGGCTTCAAATTCATTTTTTGTATCGTTGGTTCCATCCGTATAAACCACCATTTTGTCATCCTCAAGAAATTGATCCGAAATGTCGATGGCGGTTTTCAGGTATCCTCCGCCGTTGCCCCGAAGGTCAAGGATGAGGTTGCGGATGTTCTCATCTTTGAGTTCTTTCATGGCATTCGTGAATTCATCGGTGGTGGTGGCCGAGAATTTATTCAGCTTGATATATCCGGTGGCATCATCGATCATATATGAGGCATCGAGGCTGTATATCGGGATCTTATCACGGATAATTTTAAAATCGAGCGTTTCATCCAGCCGCGGGCGTAACACTTTCACCTCCACTAATGTTCCTTTTTTCCCGCGCAGAAGATCAAACACATCGGTGTTTTTGAGTCCGATCCCGGCGATATTTTTCCCGTCGACTTCGATGATACGGTCGCCCGCTTTAAGCCCCACTTTTTCTGATGGGCCTCCGGGAATGGTGGATGTTACCAGCAGGGTATCCTTGTAGATGTTGAAAGAGATGCCGACACCCTCAAAGTTCCCTTTCAGCGGGGCATTCATCCTTTTTACCTCCTCCTTTGAAATATAGACTGAATGCGGATCCAGCTCTCCCAGCAGGTGAACAATGGCCTCTTCCGTTAATTCATCCACGTTGGCCGTATCCACATAATAGCTCTCCACGAGGCGCAGCAGGCGACCGAATTTGAGCTGATTTTTCTGAACCACATCCTGTGCTTTTAATTCCGATGGCAGAAACAGCACGGTTACTGCCAAAATGATCAGGGGGTTGAACACATATTTTTTAATCAGTGAAACGTTCATCGCATTTCTGTTTTTTATGGAATTTAACATGTTTAAGCATTTTTGTTTTCCATTATTTTTTTTCAAACGTTTATTCCCATTCAATTGTTGCGGGAGGTTTGGAACTAATGTCGTAAACCACCCGGTTAATCCCGGGGATTTTGTTAATGATCTCGTTCGACATTCTGGCAAGAAAATCATAGGGCAGGTGCATCCAGTCAGCAGTCATTCCATCGGTAGAAACCACTGCGCGTAAAGCGACTGTGTTTTCGTAGGTTCTTTCATCGCCCATTACACCCACCGATTGGATGGGTAAAAGGACAACAGCAGCCTGCCAGACTTTGTCATACAGTCCCCAGTTTTTCAATCCGTTTATGAATACGGCATCAGCTTCCTGTAGCATATGGACCTTTTCGGGGGTAACATCGCCCAGTATACGGATTCCGAGGCCGGGGCCGGGGAAGGGATGGCGTCCCAGCAATTCTGGTTTAATGCCAAGGGCTTTACCCACGCGGCGTACTTCATCTTTGAACAGCAGCCGCAGTGGTTCAACCACTTTCAGATGCATTTTTTCGGGGAGCCCCCCGACATTGTGGTGGGATTTAATGGTGGCTGATGGGCCGTTCACCGAGACGGATTCAATGACATCGGGATAAATCGTCCCTTGTGCCAGCCATTTGACATCCCTGATTTTATGTGCCTCACGGTCAAAAACTTCAATAAAGTTACGGCCGATGATTTTCCGTTTTTGTTCCGGATCCGATACTCCCTTCAGATCATTCCAGAATTGTTCTTTAGCATCGACTCCAATAACATTCAGTCCCATGTTTTCATAGGATTGCAGGACATTTTCAAATTCATTTTTCCGGAGCAGTCCGTTATCCACAAAAATGCAGGTGAGGTTATTCCCGATGGCCTGATTCAGCAGGACCGCCGTAACCGAGGAATCCACCCCTCCGGATAATCCCAGCACTACTTTGTCATTTCCCAGCTGCTGTTGCAGTTCCTTTACGGTACTTTCCACAAAAGAGAGCGGGGTCCAGGACTGATCGCTTCCGCAAATATCAACAACAAAATTCTTCAGTAGTTGCTGCCCTTCGGTGGTATGATAAACTTCCGGATGAAACTGAATGCCGTAGGTCTGTTCGTTATCAATTTTATAGGCGGCAAAATTGACATCTTCGGTAGAGGCAACGACCTTATAATTTTCGGGGAGTTTGATGATGGTGTCTCCATGTGACATCCAGACCTGGGTATGCAGGTTGATTTTGTTGAACAGGGCGCAGTCGTGATCGATAAATCCCAGTTTTGCCCGGCCATATTCCCTTGAATCGGAAAACGCTACCTCTCCACCATAGTAGTGCGCCATGTGTTGTGCCCCGTAGCAGATCCCAAGCAGGGGGATCTTCCCTTTTATTTTGGACAGATCGGGCCTGGGCGCTTTTGAATCCCGGACGGAAAAAGGACTTCCGGACAGGATCACGCCTTTTACCGTTTCATCAATTTCAGGATGCTGGTTAAAAGGATGAATCTCACAGTAGGTGTTTAGTTCGCGGACTTTTCGTCCTATTAGCTGGGTATATTGTGATCCAAAATCGAGAATCAAAATTTTTTCCTGCATGGATAAATGGTTAAAATGAATATTTTTGTTTTCGTAAGCAAAAGTAAAAATTACCGGGCAAAGTTAATCCTGTTGGTCGCTAAAAAGCGAAAACTATTAACATCGTGTAGTAATTATTTTTGAAGAGGCTCCCCGTGAGGGGGCTGGAACAGCTTCACCGGAGGGGGAGTAAAATAGTTGCACGGTAAAATTATTTGGAATTAAAAACGTTTAACCAACAGCGTAGATTTTTTATTATTATTTTTGATTCAATTTTTGCTTGTCCGCGGGTCAAAAGCTTTGAAAAAAAGGAATGGTTTTTGATTTTTTGTGTCAGCAAAAGTACTTTTTGGAGCACAATTTTTTAATGAATTACTATTTCATGAAGGGTTTTCAGTCGGTTATTATTTTATTCCTGTTGGTCGCCTTTTCGGCTGTGGCAAGCGCCCAGAATTTACGTGAAAATGAAAGGGTGGTCATCGGGGGTGAAAAATATGTACTACATCAGGTTCGCACGGGGGAGACCATTTATTCCATCTCAGATCAGTTCAATGTTGACAGGGAAACATTGTTGGAACATAATCCTAAAATGGCGGATGGATTGAAGATTGGGATGGTCTTGAAAATTCCCTTTCGGGCGGGCGCAGATCTTAGTGATCAACCGGTTTATAAAAAAGGGGATCCTTCCCGTTTTATTTTTCATACCATCGACTCCCGGAAAGAGACACCTTATTTCATCGCAAAGGAGTACGGGATAACGGTGGAAGAGCTTTATGCCTACAATCCGGAAGTTAAGCGGTTCCGGAAAGGGAAAAAGCTCCGCATTCCCCGCTGGGATGCTCCCGGTGAAGAAGCAACCACGGAAAAAATGGCGCGTGAAAAGCCATCCGCCGAAAAGGAGAAGGAAGCGTTAATAAAACACCAGGTTGTTTCGGGAGAGACCCTGTACTCCATAGCGAAGCGTTACCGTATATCGGAAAGTGAGATCCTTTTTTATAATCCCGGAGCCAAAGATTTGAAAGCCGGAAGTATTATTTATCTTCCGCGGACCAAAGAGACTGCGCGGATGGAAGAGGCGCTGGCGGAAGAGGAAAAAACGGAGGAACAATCAGCGTTGAGGGAGTTGGAAGAGCGGGATAAGCCAGGCAAGGAGGAAGCGCAGGGGAACCGGCCGGTTGTTTCGGGACCGGAAGCCAGCCCCGGAGCAACGGCAAATTATTTTGAACATACCATTGTTTCCGGGGAAACCCTTTGGAGTATTACCCGCAAATACGATGTTCCAGAAGACGAACTTAAGCGGCTGAATCCGGTCCTGGAATCGGGATTCCCGGCAGGCGTAACCCTGAAGATCCCGGTTAAAGAGGACTCCTTTAGCAAAGCTGAGCCGGTGAACGAAGATGCTTTCATGAAACACCATGTACAAAAGGGGGAAACCTTGTATGGACTGGCCGATCAATACGACATGACCATTCCGGAAATAAGAAAATTTAATCCGGTCCTGGAGAACCGGAACCTTGTTTCCGGAGAGGTTCTTTTAATTCCGCGACGGCCCGATGAGGAAATTGTCCGTTTCATGGAGGAGAAAGCGAAGGATTCTGTTGCTGTTGAGATGCCAGGATTTGAAAGCGATTATTATGATATTGAGGTCATTGAGAGCATCCCCGAGGCATGTCAGCGCCCTGACAAACGTTTTTCTTCCGGGAAACGTTATGATGTGGCCCTCTTTCTCCCCCTGTTTGTCCGTGCCAACGATACGCTGAACCGCGAAGAGGTTAATCCTGATTCTCTACTTGCCGCCGAAGGCAGTTCCGGTCTCCTTGATCAATCGTTGGTGGCAGTAAAAGACACTGCTGTTGAGCAGGAAGCAAATGAGGCGCTTTTTCATCGATTTTACAAAGAGAGCGAACATTATTTGCAGTTTTATGAGGGGGTATTGCTGGCGGTGGATTCGCTTCAGCGAGCGGGTATGAATATTCGGATAAAGGTCTGCGATACCCAGCAAAATCCCGATTCCGTCCGGTCATTTCTTTTTTCAGGAAATTTTTTGGAAACCGATTTGATTATCGGGCCGGTTTTTCCTGACGTGCAGAAAGAGGTGGCCGCCATTGCAGCCAAAAACCGGATTCCCATGGTTTCTCCCCTTGCGCCCCGGTCGGCAGGACTGAATTCCAATCCCTATCTGTATCAGATCAACCCCTCCCGTGAATACCTCGCTGTAAAAACCGCAGAAATGGTCGCAGAGGAATATTTTAACAGCAATTTTATTGTATTTAAAACGGAGAATGATAATGCCCTGGGCGAAAAGGTAGTGGAAATGGCACGGGAAAAAATGTTCCAGTCCGGGTACTGGGGAAATGAGTACGGGGTCCGGTTCAGTGTATACGATTTTGCCCGGGAGGGGCCGTTTGGATTTGGCAGAATCTTGTCACCAAATAAAGAGAATGTGGTTTTTATTCCTTCCCTCAACGAGGGCGAATTGAGCGTTGCGCTTTCGAACATCAACAACCTGTCGGAGGATTATTCCATAACGCTGGTCGGGTTCAACCGTTATACCAGTTTTAGCAGCATTGATAAGGACTATTTCCATAACCTGAAGTTTCATTACATTGATCCTTACTGGGTGGATTATGATGATCCTTCAACCATCCGGTACATCCGGAAATTCAGGGAAAATTTTTTCACCGAGCCCGATAATTTTGGATTTCAGGGGTATGATGTTGCGTTTTATTTTTTGAGTGCCCTGAAAAAATTCGGGAAAAATTTTGAGGAGTGCCTGCCTTACATGGAGACGCAACTGTTGCAGGGGAATTACCATTTTGAAAAAGTTTCCCCTTTCGGCGGATACATGAATCAGGGGGTTAACGTGATCAGTTACCAGCGGGATTATGATGTGGTTCGAAAGCGGGTGATCGGGCAATACCGTTTTGCACAGAAATAACAGCGGTTTTTCAATCGTCTATTTTAACGGTACTCGATAGAATTCGCTAGCGAATTTTACCTCATTATTAGTGTCCATTTCAAAGGTATTTACCTCGTCATTAGTGTCTATTTTAACGGTACTCGATAGAATACGCAAGCGTATTTCGATAGAATGCTTTCGCATTTCATAATCTTTTGTGATGTTAGCATCATGCTCGTTTCATCCGTTTTAAATGTCCATTTCCCGGAATGTTTTCCGGATGATTCCGGCGGCTTCCGTTAATTCTTCTTCGGTAATTACAAGGGGCGGTGTAAACCGGATAATGTTTTCGTGCGTGGGTTTTGCTATTAACCCGTTTCCCCTGAGAGCCAGGCAGACATCCCAGGCTGTTTTGCCTTTTGTTGGTTTAATGGCGATGGCATTGAGCAAGCCCTTTCCTCTTACCGCTTCGATCATTGGTGAGGGGATTGCCTTCATCGCTTTCCGGAAAATCGCTCCCAGGTGCAGGGCATTTTCTGCCAGGTTTTCCTCTAAAATAACATTGACAGCTGCCATGGCCACTTTGCCGGCAAGGGGGTTGCCCCCGAAGGTGCTCCCATGTTCTCCCGGTTTGACCGTCAGCATAATCTCATCATCAGCAAGAACGCAGGAGACCGGATATACACCTCCCGAAAGGGCTTTTCCCAGGACCAGGATATCGGGGCGCACCCCTTCGTGGTCACAGGCGAGCATTTTTCCTGTCCGGGCCAGCCCTGTCTGCACCTCATCGGCAACAAACAATACGTTGTATTTTTTACACAGTTCGGCCGCTTTTTTCAGGTAACCGTCCTCCGGTACGTATACACCAGCCTCGGCCTGAATGGGTTCCACCAGGAATCCGGCCACGTGCGGGTCTTTTAATGCTTCTTCCAGCCGTTCGGCATCGTTGTAGGGAATGTTTATAAATCCGGGAGTATAGGGACCGTAATGGGCGTATGCATCGGGGTCGGACGACATGGAGATAATGGTGATCGTCCGGCCGTGGAAATTGCCGTTGCAAACCACAATTTTTGCTTCATTGGCCGGGATCCCTTTAACTTTATAGGCCCATTTCCGAAGCAGCTTCAGGGCCGTTTCGTCCGCTTCAGCTCCTGAATTCATGGGCAACATCCGGTCGTAGCCAAACAGCCCGGTCATGAAGGCTTCCCATTCACCCAGAACGTTGTTATAAAAGGCCCTTGAGGTGAGGGTCAACTGGTGGGCCTGGCCGGTGAGGGCATCGATGATTTTGGGGTGACAGTGGCCCTGATTAACAGCAGAGTAAGCGGCCAGAAAATCAAAGTAGCGTTTTCCCTCTACATCCCAGACAAAGATGCCTTTGCCTTTTTCCAGGACTACCGGAAGCGGGTGGTAGTTGTGTGCGCCGTATTTGTTTTCGCGGTCAATGAACTCCTGTGGTGTTCGTAATTGTGGTGCCATAGTGAATTTTTATGATTAATATTATTGCTTCCAGAAACGTGCAATCAGTACTTCTGCCAGGATGAAAAGCAGCGCAAGCAGAAGGCACTCCTGCCAGAGTTGTTTCCCTTTCTGAATTTCGTCATATACTTCGGAAAAGTTATCGTTGATATTGTTTAGGACCATGGCATTTTCGCGCCCGGCGGTTTCAAAGGCTGTTTTTAGTTCCCCGTTTTTGAAATACCTCAAATCCGACTCTTTCCGGTCATAATTGAACGCCATGGCTCCAATGGTTTCTCCATCGCTTTTTATCAGGTAATGGCCCGCTTTTTCAATCATCCCTCTCACATTCAGGCGGGTCCCCTGGTCTGTAATGTTCACCCCGGGGATGAACTGCTCTCCGGTGTTTTTGTTTTCAACTTCAAAGGTTGTTTCCAGGGGTTTGTTCCTTCCGGGAGGTAATGAAAAAGTGCGGTCGCTGCCAATCGTGTATGCGATTTGCTGGTCAGGCAGGCTGTTCAGCACGATGTTGTAGAGGGAGGGGACAAAGAGGATATCCCGGGCAAAAGCTTCATTCTTTTTTTCGAGGGGGAAGGAGAAGATCCATACTTTTCCTTTGCCGTAAGGAAGGACGGAAAGTGCTTTGTCGTTGTTTTGAAACCACAGGAGAATGGATTCATCCGACCGGGTGTTTTGCTGAAATTTCAGATGCCCCCGGATTTCCGGGTAAAGGGCATTTTCTTCCCGCTTTCGGAAAACATTTTCGAAAAAACGGTGGTCGAAATCAATCCCCGAAATCTGCTGTTGGGTGGTGTCCCTGCCGGAAACACGGGCTGCCCCGAACCTGGTTAAAAAGCGGTTGTAAAACGATGGATCTTTTCCTGTTGGCGGGAACAGGACCAGGGATGTTCCCTTTTCCACCGACCGGGTAAGTTCATTCAGTAATCCGCTGGGAAAATCTCCGGGATTGATCAGGAAGATGGCATTGTATAGCGGAAGTTGGCTGATTTGCAAACGCCCGGCATCCATGGTGCTGAGTTCAACATAAGGGTCGTTTTTGAAAAGGGCGGAAATATAACGGAGTCCCTCTTTCGAAGCCTCACTTTTGTTAAAAATGGCTAGGGCCTGCAGGGTGGATTCGGTAAAATAGCTCAGGAACCAGGTGTTGTCATGGGTAAAGGGATAGTCGGTGATTTCAATTTTCCCCAGTTGAATCCCGCCGGAAAGGTTCTTGTATTTCAGATTTGTAGTGATCTCATCTTGTGCTTCGACGGAAAAATTGGTGATCGATTTCAACGAATCGTTCAGGTAAAGATTTAACGGGAGGTTTTGATAGTCTTCATCTGAGTGGTTTTTTATTTTCACAAAAATATTTTCCTCCTGGTCGAGTCCGTGAGCCGGAACCTCCATCCAGCAGGTATCGATGTACAAATTATTCACCTCCCCGGGAGTAAGAGGGAGGAAATAGTCAAAAACCGGCCCCTCATTAAAGTTTTCGGGATCGGTAATGCTTCGCTGGAAGTCTGAAATGAAAAAAAGCGTGCCCGATTGACCGGCGTCCATTTCCGGATTTTCCATCCGGAAGCGGTTGTGGATCCGCGAAAGGGGCACTGTCTGCGGGGAGGCCGCCACCTCAGCCACCTGCCGGATGAATTGCTCCTGAGAGAAGAGGTTTTGATGCCTGGGTTCCATATCGTTTGTAAACAGCCGGAATTTTGTTCCGGGGGGATAGGCGTGTCCGATCTCCGCTGCTTTCGCACGGGCACGTTCAAGCAATTGCCCTTTCTCCGACAGGGCATTCATGCTAAAAGAGTTGTCGATGTAAACACCCACCACGTTATTACCCGATTCCCTTGCCTCTTCGCGGAGAGGAATGAACGGCTGTGCGAATGCGAAAACCAAAAACACAATGGTCAGTATGCGCGCAAGGAGCATCAGCAGCTGCTTTATCCTGGATTTTTTCCGCGACTCTTTTTTGATATCTTTTAAAAATCCAACATGGCTGAAATAGATGGTCCTGTGCCTTCGGAAGCTGAAAAAGTGAATGATCACCGGGATAATGACCGTAAATAGCGCAAAAAGAAAAGCGGGATAAAGAAACTTCATATTTTTCTTTTTATACCACAAAAATGGAATAATAAATTGAAATGAGCATGACCTTTATCATTCAAAATGGTTATTCGTGGAAATGTCCTGGGTTGATGGGCTGGAAGATTTGCTGCCGGAGCTTTTTACATACATTGGGATATGCTCTTGGCCATCAGGCAGGAGTTATAACTGAAACGACCATCCTTCGGATTTTTTCCGTAGAGTTGTTCCGGGCTGAAAGCGTTGTCGAGGCAGCTTCCTGGTTTTTTACAGGCCGTTATTCCACAGGGAATGAGTTTAGTTAAGGCTGTATAAAACCGAAAAGAAATGGGTGATGCTGCCGGCCAGAACAAAAAGGTGCCAGATTCCGTGACTGTATTTCAGGTTACGCCAGGCATAGAAGATGACGCCCAGCGAATAACATCCGCCCCCGATAAAGAGGAATGCAATACTGATCCCGGGGAGGTTTTCTACCATGGGGACAATGGCCATTAAAAAGAGCCAGCCCATGGCCACGTAAATTCCCACCATGATCTTCCGGAACCGGGTAAGGAAGATGGATCGAATAATAATACCGGCAATGGCCAGCCCCCAAATAATGCCAAAAAGCGTCCACCCAAGCGGACCCCGGATGGTCGTAAGCACAAAAGGTGTATATGTACCTGCAATCAACAGGAAAATGGCGGCATGATCGAACCGGGCAAACAGGTTTTTTATTTTTTGCCGGGTGAAGCTGTGGTAAAGGGTTGAAAAAAGGTACAGCAGAAACAGGGATGCCCCGAAAATCGAGAAGCTCACGACATGCCAGGCATTTCCTTTAAGGGTAGCAAATACAGCTAAAATGACCAGTCCGGCAATGCTGAGAAGCGTTCCGATTCCATGGGTGATGCTGTTAAAAATTTCTTCGCCGGTGGTAAGGGAGCGGTAATGCGATTTATGTTTATTTTGACTCATATCTGACTCATTTTTTGTATGCAGAAAAAACACAGAAGATTCAATTTATCCGGATCTTATAGGAACTTCCCTTATCAGATAGTCGCCTGAATGGATGAATTTTGGCTTCCGACGGTAAAAAAAATCTTATTTTCCTGACAAAACAATTTTGAATAAAAATAAGTTTTATTCGAAAACTGACAAAAAAATCGGAAGGGGATTACTCTTTTTTAATGACTAGTTCATATTAGGGTTTTTTTTGTGCCGTTTTCCTGAAGAAAAAAACAAAAAGGGCAGAATCAAAAGGTTTTGATCTAGCGGCCGCTCGGGAATTATTCAAAGAAGGTTTTCTGTTTTCCAAAAATATTTCCTGGCCAAACAATGCAACGGAGAGAACAATTCGGGGATTTTCCCTGATCCGAATATTTTCGTTTGTCGAAAATTGGGTATCTTCGTCCTTTCCGCATCAAAAAACAAAAAATGCGTATTTATTTTTACCACTGTTTCCGGGGACAGGAAGAATTTCACGGGAGAACCTGAGGATTGCATCTGTGAAAATATTTTATGGGTTGAGGAATAAGAAAAAATAAAATAAATAGAGATGGAGAATTACCATATGACTCCCGCGCAGTTCCGGGAGGAGGGAAAAAAGATCATCGACTGGATTGCCGATTACTATGAAAATATTGAACATTATCCTGTTTTATCGCAGGTGAATCCCGGGGATGTTAAGGCATCGTTGCCTGAAAATCCTCCTGAGGAAGGGGAGTCCATGGATGCCATGATCCGGGATCTGGATGAAAAGATCCTGCCCGGGATCACGCACTGGCAATCGCCCCGCTTTTTTGCCTATTTTCCTTCGAATACCTCATTTCCTTCGATTTTGGGGGATCTGATCTCATCAGGTTTAGGTGTTCAGGGAATGATCTGGCTCACAAGTCCGGCTGCCACTGAGCTGGAGACCCGTGTCCTCGACTGGCTTGCCGGTATGATGGATATGCCTGAAAGGTTCAGATCAACCTCTTCCGGCGGTGGGGTGATCCAGGACACAGCCTCCACTTCGGCCCTTACGGCGGTCATTGCTGCCCGGGAGCGTGCCACAAAATATGAATCGAACCGCACTGGTGTGCGGCAGAAACTGGTGGCTTATGTATCGGCCCAAACCCACTCTTCGCTTGAAAAGGCGGTGAAAATGGCGGGCATCGGAAAAGAAAACCTGCGGCTGATTGAGGTGGATGACCGGTTTGCCATGCAGCCCGGAATGCTGGAGGAGAAGATCCGGGAAGACCGGGCAGCGGGATACCAGCCTTTTTTTGTGTGTGCAACCATTGGAACCACCTCGTCCAATGCAATGGACCCCGTAAAAAAAATTGGGGAGATTTGCCGGCGGGAAAATTGTTGGTTGCATGTGGATGCTGCCATGGCAGGGACTGCCATGCTTTGTCCCGAGTTCAGACACCTGAAGGAGGGGGTGGAGCTGGCCGACAGTTACTGTTTCAATCCCCATAAATGGATGTTTACCAATTTCGACTGTGATGTTTTTTGGGTGGCTGACCGAAAGGAACTGATCGAGACATTTTCCATTTTGCCTGAATACCTTCGCAATCAGGCCACCGAATCGGGGGAGGTGTTTGACTACCGCGACTGGCATGTACAATTGGGACGCCGGTTCCGGTCACTGAAACTCTGGTTTGTTGTCCGGCATTATGGAAAAAAAGGCCTTCAATACCTTGTACGGAAGCATGTCGGACTGGCGCAGCAATTCGCCCAATGGGTCCGTGAATCATCCCGCTTCGAACTGATTGTTGATCCCCCGCTGAACGTGGTGTGTTTCAGGTTGAAGGCCAATAACGAAATGAATATGAGGCTAATGAATGAAATTAACCGGTCCGGGAAAATCTATTTTACCCATACCAAATTAAATGACCGGGTGGTTTTGCGGATGAGCATTGCTCAAACCCATACGGAGGAGATCCATGTTAAGCAGGCCTGGGAATTGATTCAGCAAACAGCAAATAATTTGTAGTTTCGGGTGGTTTTGATGAAACCAATGGCGGTTTTCACTTTTTTTTCCATGAGTACCGGAAAAGTGAATAAATTTTTTTTAATTTCGGCGGTTTTTTGAGGAGAAAATTATTTCTTGCGCTGTGAAAATCAGACAAACAAAGCAAACGTGCGAGGTCCTTACGGCTTTGATGTAATTTTCTCTGAAGGGAGAATTTTTGTTTTTTCAAACGTCTATTATTTGTTGCTATGTTTCACGATCAGTCCGAACAATACCTCGAAAAGCTGCCGCCTTTTGAAGCCCTTGACCTGAACTATTACAGGGAAACCATTGGTGAAGAAAAACTGGAAAAACTGAAGCAGTTGGCGCTCCCGCTTGAGAACAAAAACTGGGCCCATGTGAATTCCACCTACGAAGGGGGTGGGGTTGCTGAAATGCTGAGAGGCCTGGTTCCGCTGGCCAAAGGCTTGGGTATTAATGCCCAGTGGCACTGTCTTGAAGCCCATACTGAAGACTTCTTTTCGATCACCAAGAAGTTTCATGATTTGATACAGGGAGTGGAGCATCCCATGAGTTTTGAGGAACTTCACGGCGTTTACATTGACAACGCAGTGAAAAATTTTGAAAATTATTCCGTAAAAGCTGATCTGACGATTGTTCATGATCCACAGCCCTGTGCTACTTCGGTTTTTGGCAATTATGAAGGTCCCAGGCTATGGCGCTGTCATATTGATACCACTGCTGCCAACAGGTATATTTGGAATTTTTTCCTCCCGTTTATCAATCATTACGACGGGGCCATTTTTACTGATAAAAATTTTGTCCGTCCGGGAATAAAAAAACCGGTTTATCAAATCTCCCCGGCGATCGATCCGCTGAGTCCGAAAAATAAGCAACTTACCCGGGAGGAGGCAGTTCATATTCTGGAACCTTTGTTTGCCAGGCATAATATTGATGGCAGCCGGCCGATTGTTCTGGCTGTTTCGCGCTATGATGTGCACAAGAATCAATCGGCCATCATCCAGGCTTTTAAGGAAATTAAAAAGGACCGGGAGGTCCGGAAAAAGAACCCCCTTCTTATCATGGTTGGAAATACCGCTACGGATGATCCTGACGGACAAGCCATGTATGGAAGGATGATGGAAGAGCGGGAGAATGATGAGGATATTTTTTTGCTGATGAACATTGAAAATAATGATCAGAATATTGGGGCATTAATGCGAGTGGCCAACCAATTTGTTCATCTGTCCACCAAAGAGGGGTTCGGACTCGTGGTTACCGAAGCCCTTTGGCAGGGGACACCTGTCATCGGAAGCAATGTTGGGGGCATTCCCCAGCAGGTGATTGACAATGGAACCGGGTTTTTAGTGGAACCCTTTGCGGGGGATAAGATCATGCAGAAAATGAAATACCTGCTGCTCCACCCGGAGGAGAACAAATACATCGGCAAACAAGCCATTGAGCATGTGCGTGAAAATTTTCTTCTTCCGTCCCTGCTGGAAAAATATCTGGTTTTAATGCGCTATTACATGGGGATTGATACGAATACCCCATTCTTTAAAATGGGTTGAGAAACTTTTATGATTAAAACTCCAGGATTATTCCGGTTTTTAGCTGCGGTTTTTTAAATTCATTGTAAAATGCGGCAAGGGCGGGCAGTTCCGTACAATGGGAAGGGAAAATCCGGTCTGTTTGAAGTTCCTTTAAGCAGGCAATCGTTTTCCAGGTTTGTTCATCCTGAAATTTGAGGTGAAACCCTCCAAGAACAGCTCCCACTTTTGAAATACCGGTAACCCTTTTGGCATGCTCGGTAATATTACAGATACCCGAATGGGAACAACCGGTAATGACGATGAGTTCGTTGTTCACGATGGCGGCCAGGGCCGAATCATCCGGGACAAAATCCTCGTTTTTCAGGTGATCCGTGAAGCTGGTGGTTTTTGCTTCAAAATCATTTTTACGCGGGATCTCTCCCAGGAAGAAAAGGTTTTTCGTGATTTGAACGGGCGATTTGGACTCGGTGATCCTGAATTTTTTTTCCAGATCGGCTTTGGACAGGGACAAACCCACAGGTGAAAAATCCCGCTTTCGATAGCGCTTTATAAAGGCGCCGGGGTGGACCCAAAGGTGTTTGTTTTCCAGAAAACGGAGGCCGTCGCCATGATCCCAGTGACCATGACTCAATACAACTTTTTTTACTTCACTTTGGAGGTTGATTCCCATTGTCCGGGCATTTTTGAAAAATACATCCGAATGCCCGGCATCGAACAATATTTTTTCATCATTCATTTCAATCAGGTAGGAGATTCCGTGTTCAGCAAGGAATTTTCCTCCGGCACAATTTTCGGTCAATACGGTTAACTTCATATTTTATTATTTATATCCGTTTCAGCGTTTGCAATTTATTTTAAAGATAAAAAAAGCCGTAAGGGCGATTATGACCATAAAAAGGACAAAAAAGGTTTGAAATCCAAAAAGTTGAATGACCGGCCCCCCGATCAGGGGGAATATTGCCGGGAGGATATTCCCCGCACCTGCAAATCCGGTATACAGGGCCCGGTTTTCGGTTCGGGATATTTCCAGCAGAAGTCCGTTCATGGTCATGTTGAAAAGGGAGAATACCACTCCGCCCGTAACAAATATGTATTTCAGTCCCGATACATCGGTCAGCAAAAGGGCCATCAGTGCCAGCATCAGGGAGAGTATCACATTACTGTAGAGCAGGAGGTTGTATTTTAGTTTTTTTGCGCCCAATAACACCAGCAGGCTCACAAAAACGATTCCGGTAACTTTAAAAAGAAGGAATGTCCCTGTGTCGGTGCTTTGTGCATGAAAGTTTTCTTTGGCGTAGAGGATGATAAAGGGAAGAAAGGAGATGGCAATTCCCTGGGTGTTAATAAATCCCAAAAAATACCCCAGTTTTTTGTTGTGCCTGAGTTCTGTTTTCAGCACCCTCCAAAAATTTTTGATGCCTGAGATTTTTAGCGTGGAGGGTATGGTTTCCCGCAGGCTCCAGAAGCCCAGTGAGGCAACGAAGAGCAAAAAAGCCCCCACAAAGAAAATAAGGGAATAATTTACCGGAAATGCACGAAGTTCCAGCATTTTTCCTGCCAGAAAAGCACCCCCAAGCAAAACGATGCCTGAAATGATCTGGCGGACTGAAAAAAAAGTTTTTCGCTTTCCGGCAAGAACGGATTTTCCCAGGATATCGGTAAAACTGATATTGGCGAAGGCTCCGGCCAGCGAAAAAAGGGCGATAAAAAGGAACATGAGGCCGAGGAAATACCCGGAAAAACGGGCCTGAAGAAAAAGCAGAACCGCCCCGAGTCCGGCCAGGGAGAGTACCCGGGCATTGATCCCTGCAATGAGGAATTTTTTTTTGAAAGGCTGGTTGCTGATGTAGGGAGCAAAAAGCAGTTGGGTAAAGCGCGATCCGCCCAGCATGATGGCAGTCATAAGGCCCACATGGATAGCTCCGCCGCCTGCCTCCACCAGCATGGACGGAATGATAGTGTCCACATCCATGAAGTTTTTGGCCATGGCAAGAAATCCGGCATGCCAGAGAAATGACCGGAAATTGTGGTTCGATGTTTTTTTTGACAACGCCATCTTTCTCTTTTCATTCAAATGCATCCAAGGGCCGAAATGTTTCAAAATATCATCAGTCGGCGAAAATTCGTCAACGCGTAGGATTTATTTGAGACTTCAGTACCCCGTTTTTTATCCGGAACAGCATAAAATCGGAGGTTTTAATGGTTTGTTCATCCT
>JAGYMR010000339.1 GCA_018400515.1 Tangfeifania sp. | reverse complement strand
CGGCGATCAATTTCATCCTGGACCCGCTATTGATATTTGGGATTGGTCCGTTTCCTGTCATGGGAATAAAAGGAGCTGCCCTGGCGACTGTCATAGCCCGGAGTTCAAGTCTGGTATTGATTTTGGTGATCCTGATCCGGAGGGAGCATTTATTGACTGTACAGATTGGGCGTTTGCGCGATGTGCTGAAGACCTGGGGCGATGTTCTTCACATTGCCGGTCCTGCCAGTCTTGCCCTGCTCATAACCCCTGTCTCCATCGGTTTGATAACGCGTATTGTTGCCGGTTTTGGTAAAGAAGCCGTAGCTGCCTTCGGGGTGGCCTCCCGCATTGAAACCTTTGCCCTGATGGTGATTTCGGCTCTCGGCTCGGTCATCATCATCTTCATGGGACAAAATATCAGTCAGCATAAATTTTCCCGGATCACTCAGGCGCTTCAATATTCCGGAATCTTTTCACTGTGTTGGGGAGCGCTGATCTTTCTCCTGTTTTTCTTTTTTTCCCGTCCGTTGGCAGCCTTGTTTTCGGACAACTCCCTGGTGGTCGGTATTACCTCAGATTACATGAAGATTGTGGGCATGAGCTATGGTTTTCAGGGGCTGGTTATGATCAGCATGGCCAGTTTTAACGGGATCAACAAACCGCTGCCGGCCACTTTTTTTTCCATGCTCCGGATGATCGGATTATACGTTCCGCTGGCATGGGCAGGAAGTATACTGTTTAACCTTCCCGGTGTTTTTTGGGCTGCTTTCACTGCCAACATCATTGCCGGCTTATCTGCTTTCCTGTATCTCTTCCGTAGAGTGAAGAAATTAAAAAGTTCCGGGGATTATGCCGGTGAAATCCCTGTTCCGGAATCGGTTTTTTTAACGGAATAAAATTGGAGGATCGTTTGATTTCCGGGATTTTAATCCGTTATTAACTGGCATGCCCGTTTCATTGTTAATAAAGATGCTCCCACAGATTAACCATTATTGAATGATTTTATTCCGGTTTTTTTACCAATTTTGCACTTTGAATGATATTAAAATGGACAGATACATTGAACTGCTAAAAAAGTTGATTTCGATTCCTTCGTTTAGCAAAGAAGAAGCAGGTGCTGCTGAAGCGATCCGAAAGTTTTTAACGGATGAGGGAATTTCATATAAAGTAAAGAAAAACAACACCTGGGCATATAATAAGCATTTCATCAAAGGCAGGCCGGTGCTTTTGCTGAATTCCCATATCGACACGGTGCAGCCGGCAACGGGTTATACGCTTGATCCTTTTTCCCCGGTGGAGGAGGGGGATCAATTATTTGGTCTGGGAAGCAACGATGCAGGGGGCCCTCTGGTTTCACTGCTGGCCGTGTTCATTCATTTTTACGAACGGGACGATTTACCCTACAATTTGATTTTTGCTGCCACCGCAGAGGAGGAAATTTCCGGGCGACATGGTCTTGAGATTGTATTGCCAGAGATTGTTCCGGTTGCTTTTGCCATCATTGGTGAACCTACGCGCATGGAACTGGCCATTGCCGAGAAAGGGTTGCTGGTGCTCGATTGTTATGCTCATGGAAAGTCGGGACATGCTGCCCGTTTAGAAGGGGAGAATGCTCTTTACAAGGCGCTGGACGATATTCAGATACTCCGGGAATTCCGGTTTGAAAAAAAATCAGAATTGCTCGGAGAAGTCAAAATTACAGTCACCCAAATGGAAGCAGGAAAGCAGCATAACGTCATTCCCGATATCTGCCATTTTGTGGTGGATGTGCGTACCAATGAATATTACTCCAATAAAGAAGCGGCAAAAATCATTTCGGGGATCATCCGGTCGGACGTGAAACCGCGTTCTTTCCGGTTAAACTCTTCCGGCATCAGCATCGATCATCCCATTTCCAGAAAAGCAGGGGAAATGGGAATAAAAATTTACGGTTCACCCACTACATCCGACCAGGCCATTATACCGTTTCCCTCGGTAAAAATGGGGCCAGGCGATTCAGCCCGTTCACATTCAGCGGATGAATATATCTTAAAGAGTGAAATTATCTCAGGAATTCAACGGTATATCCATTTACTGGAAGGGCTGAAGATATAGGGGGAGTACGATGCCTTTCAGCACGCCCCGTATAAGCACGATACTGATCATTTCTTTTCAATGGTCACTGCCAAAAGCGGACCATGTTTCGCAAAGATCCGGGTTCATCTGATCATTCAACCGGTTTGTAATCCCGACCGGTTGAGGGGAAATTAAGGAGGCTGTCTTTTTTGAATAAGACAGCCTCTTAATTATAACCTTTAAAATTGAGAATATTGGTCAGATAAAGTTACCTTCTGATCACTTTATACCGTCCAACCAGTTTTTCGGTATCGCTTACAAGAATCAAATACATGCCTGCCGGCTGGTTGTCCAGTGACAGGGTTTCAACGGATCCGGAAACATTCAGATCGCGGATGGCGGCACCCGTTGCGTTGAATACCTGTATTCTTCCGCCAACTTCCAGTCCGGAGATGTTGACTTTTCCGTCGGTGGGGTTCGGATAGAGCACCACCTGTCCGGTTTGAACCACATCGGCCCCGGTCAGATCGAGATCCAGTGCATACCCGGTCTGGAATTTACCGTCAACCGAGGTAACAACCAGTACATCGCCGTCATCCAGGTCACCGGAGGTTTTTTCCTCGCCGTCTTTGTCCAGGACGGTCAGGGTGGCACCGAATGAAGGGAT
>JAGYMR010000338.1 GCA_018400515.1 Tangfeifania sp. | reverse complement strand
TCATTAAATTTAATTTTATTCGAATGAAAACAGCAGGGGGTAAAGCCTCCGGAGAAAAAAAAGAAATCAAATTTCCGGATATGGATAAATGGCATGAAATCATGGCAACGATCAGGAACAACAAAATGCGGACGTTCCTTACCGGATTCTCTGTGGCCTGGGGAATTTTCATGCTCATGATCCTGCTGGGAGCGGGCAACGGCCTTAGCAACGGAATTTCCCAAAATTTTATGCACCAGGCCAAAAATGCCTTGTGGCTGTGGAGCGGCAACACAAGCATTCCCTATCAGGGACTCAACGAAAACCGGGAGATCAGGTTCACCAACAGCGATTACGAAACGATCAGCGATCTTTCCGGAATTGAATATGCCTCGGGCAGGTACTTCATCTCCGGTAATACTTTTTCCTATGGCAGTGAATATGGAAATTATACCGCAGTAACCTGCCATCCGGACCTCAAAGAGGTGGAGTCCATTCAAATCACGGAGGGTCGTTTCATTAACCGGCTGGATCTGGTCAGAACCCGGAAATCGGTGGTTCTCGGACAGGATATTTACGACGCCCTGTTCCGGGGAGAAAAAGCCATCGGAAAATACATTAAAATCAACAACATCCCTTTCAAAGTCATAGGTATTTGCCGGGAAGGGGAAAGCACAAGACACAGGAATGCCTATCTGCCTGTTTCGGCGGGGCAGAAAGTGTTTAACGGTGCCAACCGGCTGCATAATTTCGCGCTGACCATCAAAGCCAATTCTGCCGAGGAGAGCCGGGTGGTGGAAGAGCGGATCCGGGAGACCCTGGCCCGCAGACACAAATTCGATAAAAACGACCGTTCCGCCCTGGGCTCATACAACAAACTGGAAAATTACCTGGAAACCATGCGCATTTTTCAGGCCATCAGAATATTCATCTGGATCATCGGCTCAGGCACACTGATAGCAGGGGTTGTCGGAGTAAGCAACATTATGCTGATCGTGGTGAAAGAACGAACGAAAGAGATCGGCATCCGGAAAGCCATCGGTGCAAGCCCGGGATCCGTGGTGGGACTGATCCTCCTGGAGTCGGTACTCATTACAACCCTTGCAGGTTACATAGGCCTTGTAATGGGAACAGGACTTATGGAAGCCGTCAACAGCATTGTGGAACAGCAGGCAGCTGCAGCCGGAGCCGGCGGGCAACCCGGGGATGTTCTTTTCCATAACCCGACCGTTGACCTTCATATAGCTTTGGCGGCCACCTGCCTGCTGGTCTTATCCGGAACGGTGGCCGGTTATCTGCCCGCTAAACGGGCTGCAAAAATTAAACCCATTGAAGCATTAAGGGACGAATAAACAGAAAACCAGCAACAAGCCAATCCTTGTTGCCCAATTAAAGCAACTATGTTTGATCCTGATCTCTGGAAAGAAATAATGAGTGCCCTGAAAAAAAACCGGCTTCGCAGTTTTTTGACCGGTTTTGGCGTGTTTTGGGGCATATTTATGCTCATTATTATGTCGGGGGCGGGTAAAGCCCTGGAGAATGGAATCATGGATAACATCAGGGCGTTCGCCACCAACGCTGCCTTTTTTTGGTCAGAACCAACGAGCAAACCTTATAAAGGATTTCAGCGCGGCAGGCAATGGCATTACAAAAATCCGGATATGGAATACATCCGGCGGCACTTCAAAAATGTGGAATACCTCTCCCCGCGCCTCTTTGGTCCCAATGCCTATGAAGGGGAAAATACCCTCAGGGGCGAACGGTCCGGAGCCTTTGACATTTACGGGGAATACCCCGACTATTTTAAAATTGACCCCTGGACCCCTGTTAAAGGCCGGCTGCTGAATGAAATCGATATCCGGCAAAAACGGAAGGTGTGCATCATTGGCGAAAGGGTGGTGGAGGTCATGTTTAGCGGGGAAGAAAACCCTCTCGGGGAATATTTAAAAATCAATGGTGTATATTTTCAGGTGGTGGGGGTAGTCCGTCCCGAAACACAGGTTAATTTCAACGCCCGCCAAAAAAATGAAGCCATCATGATGCCGTTCACCACCATGCAGCAAACCTACAATATGGGCGATATCGTGCATTTTTTTTCAGTAACATCCAAAAAGGGCGTTCCGGTAAGCAGGCTGGAAAAGCAGTTGAAACAGATGCTAAAGAAACGCCATCGCATTGCTCCGGATGACCTGCAGGCCATTGGTTCTTTCAACATTGAAACAGAATTCATTAAGTACTCCCGCCTCTTTTTGGGAATCCGCATTCTTACCTGGATCGTGGGGGTCGGAACCCTGCTTGCAGGAAGCATCGGGGTCAGCAATATAATGATGGTAATTATCCGGGAGCGCACCCAGGAAATCGGAATCCAGCGGGCCATTGGCGCAACCCCCGGAAAAATCATGCTGCATATTATCGCCGAAAGTGTTTTCCTGACCGTTTTGGCCGGTTATGTCGGACTGTCCCTTGGCGTGGGAATCCTGGAATTAATGAACATGGCCCTGGAAGCAGGCGGGGAAGAACTTTTCTTTAAACGTCCGGAGATTAACTTTAACATGGCCCTTTCGGCCCTCATAATCCTGGGACTCTCCGGAATCTTTGCCGGATTAATCCCCGCACGCCGGGCCATAAAAATAAAACCCATCGATGCCATCAGAGAAGAAAAATGAAACGAGCATGTAAAATATTAATACCCAAAGTGATGAAATGCGAAAGCATTCTATCGAAATACGCTTGCGTA
>JAGYMR010000337.1 GCA_018400515.1 Tangfeifania sp. | reverse complement strand
CTCTCCTTCTGCCTGCAATTCTCATTGGGGCCGGGGTGGCCGTGATTGTTCATTCTCTGTGAGTTCAGTGTGATCCGCCGGAGGGGTTTAAGTAAAGGGTGTTGAAATAAAAATTAAATATTCTGAAATGATGGAAAAAGGTGATGCGTCGAATAAACGGGTGTTGTTTGGATTGTTTTTAATTCTTCTGGGTGTTGTTTGGATTTTTCTTAAGCTGGACATCATTCCTGATGCCTGGGACGATGTTTTGGTATCCTGGCAAATGTTGCTGATCGGCATTGGCGTTTTTTCCCTGATCGGCGGGAACCGAACTTCCGGTATTATACTGATCTTTATCGGGGCATTTTTTATTATCCCTGATGTGATTCATGTTCCGTATGAATTGCGCCGGATCGGATGGCCCCTGCTGATCATCGGGATAGGCGTGGCTTTGCTGCTTACCTACCGGAAGGGGCAGGAACTTCCCTTTAAAAAGGAGGAAAATGGGCAGGGGATGGATTATTTTGATGATTTTGTCATCTTTGGGGGGCGGGAAGTGCTGGTCAACTCCCGCCAGTTCCTCGGCGGAAAAAGCACATCGATTTTCGGCGGTGCCGAGTACGATATGCGGCAGTCGCAGCTTTCCAAAACAGGAGCAACGGTGGATTGCTTCTGTGTTTTTGGCGGGTGTGGGTTTAAGGTACCCCCCGACTGGACCGTAAAAAATGAGGTGACAGCCATCTTCGGTGCCTTTACCGATAAAAGGGGCATGGCTCCCGGGGAGATCAATACCAATCCTGAAAAAACATTCGTTGTAAAGGGGTTTTGTGCTTTTGGCGGTGTCGAAGTGAAATACAATTAGCCGATGGATTTAAAACACCCTTTTATCTCATGGCCACGGCTGGCAGTGTACTATTTCTCTTTCTGGCTTGCGGCCGGGGCCATCACCATTTTTCTGAAAGGATTCTATTACGACATCCCCGCCGGCATTGCAGCCATTGAATTTTTTTCTCTCCCCTTTATGTTTGCTTTGGCAGGTACCGCTGTTTGGTATATCATCAAATTTTCAACCATTGAGGATAACAGTGTCCTGCGCATTGTTTTATCCCATCTGATCGGGGCTACCGTGATTGTCCTGCTATGGCTCTACATCGGGACCGTTTTAATTAAACTGCTGCATCCCGACGCTGTTTCCTGGATCGAAAACAGGCTCCCCGCCAATATTTTTTTAGGGTACATCCTTTATACCATATTCGTCGTGTTTTTTTATGCGGTGAATTATTATAAAGGTTTTACTGAAAAACTTCGCAATGAGGGGAAAATGAAAGGGCTGATCAAGGAGGCTGAACTGCATGCCCTGAAATCACAAATCAACCCTCATTTCCTGTTTAACAGCCTCAACAGCATCTCCTCCCTTACCATGACAGACCCGGAAAAAGCCCGGGAAATGGTGATTAACCTCTCAGATCTGATGCGTTATTCACTGAAACACGAACAAGACCAGAAAGTACGGTTCCGTGAGGAACTGGAGAACAATCAACGTTACCTCCGGATCGAAAAAGTGCGGTTTGGCAAAAAGCTGAATCCGGTTTTCGAAATCGGCGAGGGGTGCTCCGAGGCGTTGGTCCCCAACATGATCCTGCAACCTTTGTATGAAAATGCCATTAAATACGGAGTTTATGAAGCCACGGAACCGGTGGATGTCGTGACCCGTTGTACCCGAAAAGGGGACCGTCTGGAAGTTACGATTACGAATTACTACGATCCCCGGACGGTCAGTAAGAAAGGGGAGGGGATCGGGTTGCGGAACATCCGTGACCGGCTTCAGATTATTTATAGCAACCCGCTTTTGATGAAAGTGGAGGATAACCAGACGGAATTCAGGGTTTCCCTTGTTTTTCCGCAAAAATAGGAAACTATGCCTGAAAAATTACGATTAATCATTGTTGAAGATGAAGAACCGGCCCGGGACCTTTTAAAGTCGTTTTTACAAACGGCCGGGCACATTGAGGTGGTGGCAGAATGTGAAAATGGTTTCCAGGGGGTGAAGCAAATCAATGAGCAGAAGCCCGACCTGATCCTGCTTGACATCCAAATGCCCAAAATCTCGGGGTTTGAAATGCTGGAACTGCTGGAGCACAAACCATATATCATTTTTACCACCGCCTACGATCAATATGCCCTGAAAGCGTTTGAGCATAATGCAGCGGATTACCTGCTGAAACCCTTCTCTAAAGACCGTTTGCTGGAGGCTGTTGAGAAAGTCCGCCAGCAAATCTCAAAAGATGGTTCCGTATCCGACATGGCAGAAAAAGTCAGCAGCTATCCGCGGCAGGGCTATCTCGACCGGGTGGTGGTGAAAGACCGGCATAAAATTTCCATTATTCCGGTGAATGAAGTGCGCTATCTGGAATCAATGGATGATTATGTGATGATCTATTCCGAAGGAGGCCGCTTTTTGAAACAAAAAACAATGAAATATTTTGAAGGTGCCCTTCCTCCGGAAAATTTTGTGCGGATCCATCGTTCATACATGGTGAATGTGAAAGAGATCAGTCAAATCCAACAATATGAAAAAGAGTCCTATGTGGTGGTGATGCACGATAAAACCCGTTTGAAAGTGAGCAAGTCCGGCTATAAAAAATTAAAGCGTGTGCTTCGTTTTTAAATAATTCGGTTATATTGCATCCAAACAGGAAATCATGGGTGTTTTCATTGCAATAACAATTATGGTGCTTTGGCTGGGGCATTTGCTTTACGCACTGCTTTTTGCCC
>JAGYMR010000336.1 GCA_018400515.1 Tangfeifania sp. | reverse complement strand
GAACCGGTAAATATGAATTTTCTGACGCGGATTCTTTTTGACGCGGATTGTTATAATAGAATATGATCTAAACAGAAAAGTCAATGATAAGGGACGAATGAACCGGTAAATATGAATTGGGAAACACAGTACAAAAGCAAGAATATGATAAAATGAGCCCCGGTAAGTCGGGGTGAGAACGGAGTGGTTCCATCTGTTCTCAATTTTTTAATTAGCTTATTTATAAAGAATTATAAAATTTTAAACAGAATGAAAACCAACAGAAGAAATTTTTTTCAGATTGCCGGCGCAGCCAGTGCAGGCATTCTTTCCGGCGGATTGAGTTCATGCAATCAGACAGGAACGGAGACCAGTGAATCCACTCTTTCTGCAATTAAAAAATCGGCAAACAAAGCGCATGTGCAGCAATTTAACATGAGCGGATATGCAGCTCCGAAACTTGAAAAGGTTCGCATTGGATTTATCGGCCTGGGGAACCGGGGGCCGGGAGCGGTTGAACGCATGTCGAATATTGAAGGTGTTGAGATCACGGCATTGTGCGATAAGGACATGGACCGGGTGCAACACGCCCAAAAAATTCTTGAAAAGCATGATTTGCCTGCTGCGAGACCGTTTGGCGGCACCGAAGATGCCTGGAAAACGTTGTGCGAAAGTCCGGATGTTGACCTGGTTTACATCTGCACGCCCTGGAGCCTGCATGCTCCCATGGCCGTTTATGCCATGGAAAACGAAAAGCATGCAGCAACAGAAGTTCCCGCGGCTGTTACAGTTGATGAAGCATGGCAACTGGTTGAAGCATCGGAACGTTCCAGAAAACATTGCATGATGCTGGAGAACTGCTGTTATGACTTTTTCGAACTGCTCACCCTGAACATGGCACGCCAGGGCTTTTTTGGCGAAATCGTCCACGTGGAAGGAGCCTATATTCATGATCTTTTAAAGAGCAACTTTAATAAAAATTCTTATTCCGACATGTGGCGGCTGAAACAAAACCAGCAACGGAACGGGAACCTCTATCCTACCCATGGTCTTGGCCCGGTTTGCCAGGTATTGAATGTAAACCGGGGCGATAAAATGGAGTACCTCACCTCCATGTCGACCAACGATTTTCAAATGGCAAAACAAGCTGCTGAGCTGGCTGAAGAAGATGGTTTTTTTGAATCGTTCGCTACGGGAAGCTACCGCGGAAACATGAATACCACGCTGGTGCGGACGAATAAAGGTAAAACCATTCTGATACAACATGATGTTACCAGTCCGCGCCCCTATTCACGCATCCACCTGGTAAGCGGTACCGGCGGAATAGCCCGGAAATACCCCCTCCCCGGCAAAATTGCCAAAGGACATAGCTGGTTTGATGAAGATGAAATGAAGGTTTTGGAAGAAAAATATACCCCGGAGATCGTAAAACGGGTGGGAGAAATGGCAAAAAAGGTAGGTGGCCACGGCGGCATGGACTTTCTGATGGATTGGCGCCTGATTGACTGCCTGCGAAATGGGATTCCGCTCGACGAAGATGTTTATGATGCCGCCTTGTGGAGTGTTATTGCACCCCTCAGCGAATGGTCGGTAGCCAATCGCTCCGGTTCAATTAACATTCCTGACTTTACCAATGGTTCCTGGAAAACCAATGCACCGGTGGACGTAACCCTTTCGAAAGGAGGAACCACCGGAGTAAGACGGGCAGAAGAAGTGAAAAACCAAATGGGTGTTTGATTGAAAAGACGGATTTTCGACAAAAAGCCTGAATTTCCCTATAAAAAGTGTATTTTTCTGCTCCCGAAAAAAGGGGGCAAAAATATTCATTTTAGAAAGACACGATGAAGGAGACCTTCCCGCAAAACTACAACACCAGCTGGCGAAAAACAGCATCGGCCATTTACCGGAAACCCCGCGATTCCAAAATTTACGGATCGGTGGATATCGACGTCACCGAACTGGAAAAATTCATTGCCCGGAAACGCAAAGAAGGGGTTAAGACCACACTGACACAATTAATGACCCTCATCATCGGACGAGCATTTAAGCAGGAGGTTCCCGAAATGAACACCTACATTCAACGGGGCCGGGTAAAAATCCGTCCTGCCATTGATGCCATGGTCAGTGTTTTATTAAAAAACGAAGAAATGGGATCCGTAAAAATTGAGAATGCGGATCAACTTACCGTCAGCGAACTGTCGGAAACGATCGCTGAAAAAATCCGGCAATCAAGAAGGGGAGATGAAAACAGTGCCATGCAGTCGAAGCACATGCTCTCCTCATTTCCCTGGCCTTTAAGGGGCTGGGTGTTCAATCTCTATAAATGGGTGACCATCGACTGGGGGATAAAGTTGCCCGGTTTTAACTTGTCCTCGAACAGTTTTGGGTCGTATTTAATTTCCGATATTGGCAGTCTGGGGCTGGATACCGGCTATGGTGCCCTCCTCCCCTCCTCTAATGTTTCCGTCGTCCTGATCGTGGGAAAATCTTACAAAAAGCCGGTAGTTATTAACGATGAAATCGTCCCGCGAAAGATCTTTACCCTTTCGGCAACCCTCGATCACCGGGTCGTCGATGGTTCTCATGGGGGAAGACTTTTTCGCTTCATCAAGCAGATGGTGAAAAATCCCGGGCTTCTGGAAGAGAAACCCAAAACATAAAGCCACCGCTGAGGAATAAATTGCTAAAAATCATTTCATGATTTTATTAACGCATTTTTTCTTAGACGGATATAAAACTTGTTGCTTTTTCATTTTAATCCGGCTTTTGAAGCCTGTTACCA
>JAGYMR010000335.1 GCA_018400515.1 Tangfeifania sp. | reverse complement strand
CCGAAGCCACCGTTGCCGAAATAGAAGATACATTGATAATGCAGCAGTCAAAACCCGGATCTTTCTTTTTTTCCTCAGCCATATGGCGGGCAAAGAGCTGGGTGAGGAAATAGGGGCCTTTCATATTGACCTCCCAGACTTCATCGAAACTCTCTTCTGTAGCTTCCAGGATGTCTTTCCGCTCGCGTGGTGCAATTCCTGCGTTGTTGACCAGAACGTTCAGCGGACCCAGTTTGGAAATAATGGTTTGAAAAATATCTTCCCGGTTCTGTTTGTCTGAGATATTGCCCCGTGCATAAATCACTTTTACCCCGGTTTCTTTCAGTTCATCCAGGATAGGGGAGACTGCAGGTTCTTCACGTACTCCGTTAATGGCGAGGTTGAATCCTGCCCGCGCCAGTTCCCGTGCAATACCCAGGCCGATGCCCCGGGACCCTCCGGTTATGAGTGCTGTTTTGTTCATGAATTTATAGTAAAATCATTTTGTTTTTTCCGGTAAATTTTCCCTGTTGAGTGTTTCACAAAAAAGTTACAGAACCGGGGGGATTTCCATCCATGTTTTCTTTTCCCAGCTTTGGAGGCCTTTTTCGGCCAGTTGAACCCCTTTGGCGCCTTCCAGCAGATTCCAGGGGAAGGGGGTATCCTTGACCACGTGTTTCAGGAAAAGTTCCCATTGGGCCTTAAAGGCATTGTCGTAATGCTCCTGTTCCGGGACCTGGTTCCATCCTTCGAAAAACCGGATTGGCTGTGGAATGTCGGGGTTCCAGACAGGCTTGGGCGTGTTTCCGTAGTGCTGCGTGTAACATTCGCGGAGACCGGCAACAGCAGTGCCTTTGGTGCCGTCTACCTGTATGGTTAGCAAATCGTCGCGGCGCACGCGGGTGACCCACGATGAATTGAAGTGGGCAATCACATCGTTTTCGAGCTCGAAGGTTGCATATGCCGCATCATCTGCTGTACATTGGTAGGTGCGTCCCTGTTCATCGACGCGCTCCGGAATGTGGGTGGCTCCCATACAGAAAACCCCCTTTACTTTTCCGAACAGATTATCCAGCACATAGCGCCAGTGGCAAAGCATATCCACAATAATGCCTCCGTCATCTTCTTTACGGTAGTTCCAACTGGGGCGCTGCGACGGCACGGTGTGCCCTTCGAATACCCAGTATCCGAATTCGCCGCGAACGGAAAGGATTTTTCCGAAAAAATCATTCTCCATGAGGCGCCTGAGTTTTATCAGTCCCGGCAACCAGAGTTTATCCTGCACCACTCCGTGTTTTACCCCTGCCGTTTCGCAAGCATGGAAAAGTTCCAGTGCCGTGGCGGTATCGGTAGCCACAGGTTTTTCACAATAAACGTGTTTGCCCGCAGCTGCCGCCTGTTTTACTGCTGCGGCACGGCGACCGGTGGTCTGTGCATCAAAATAGACGGAGTATTGCGGGTCGTTCATTACGGAATCCAAATTGGTGGTCCATTTGTTGATCCCCGACATTTCAGCCAGTTTTTTGAGTTTGGTCTCATTGCGGCCAACCAATACGGGGTCAGGGAGGATGAATTCGGAGGGACCGACCTGAACGCCGCCCTGGCGGATGATTTCAACGATGGAACGCATCAGGTGCTGATTGGTGCCCATACGGCCGGTAACGCCGTTCATGATTATTCCTACTTTATGGTTCATTTTTCAGGTAAAGTTTAAATATGCATTTTTGATTTTTTCAAGATAATCATTTTGGTTTATTGCCCAGTATTTATTGGAAAAAATTTCCACCTCGTTGTAGCCCCTGAATCCTGCTTCTTCAACCCAACCTCTGATTTGGGGAACATTGATGCACCCGTCACCCATGAGTCCCCGGTCATTCAGAAAATCAATGGTGGGGACATTCCAGTCGCAAATATGAAAGGCAAAAAGGTGATTGTTTTGGGCACACCGCCTGATTTCCTGCCGGAGGGTGTTGTCCCACCAAAGATGGTAAACGTCGATGGCGACACCGGCAAAATCATCATTGATTTGTTCGGCCATTTCATTGGCTTGTGCCAGGGTGTTGATGGCTGAGCGATCACCCGCATACATCGGGTGGAGTGGTTCGATGGCCAGTTTGACACCCGCTTCTTTGGCCCGGGGAAGGACTTTCAGGATTCCCTCTTTTATTTGCTCCCGGGATGTTTCCAACGACTGTCTGCCATCTGCACCGCAAACAAGAACCAGTTGAGGTGCGCCCACTGCGGCTGCCTGGTCAATGGCGCGCAGGTTATCTTCGATGGCTTCCATTCGCTTTTGGAGGTCTACCGAGGGGAAAAAACCTCCCCGCGCCACAGATACTACTTCCATGGCATGGTCATTCAGCATGGTCCGGGCCTCTTTCATATCCTGTCCTTCGAGCACATTGCGCCAGATGGTTATTCCGTGTATTCCGGCTGCATGGTAGTTTTGAATGCACGATTTCAGATTCCATGGTTTGGTGGTGAGGGTATGAACACACAGCTTTGAAAAATCGGTCAGTTCAGTAGCCATAGGCTTTCATTTCTTTTTAGTTATCAGGTTTTTGTTCGCGGAATCAGGAAAGGCATCCTAAGAATGAGTAATAGGGTTCATCCCGGATAATCCGTTGAAGGTAAATGGCTGCTTCCCGTGCATGGTAATCTCCCCACATGGAGGATTCTCCGCAGGCAATTTTCTGACCTGCCGGAACATTGTCCCAGCCATTGGGCTCGTGGTAGATGCTGTGCAATATCAACCCCTGGTGGTTGGGGTCGGTACTCAGGTAGGGATAGT
>JAGYMR010000334.1 GCA_018400515.1 Tangfeifania sp. | reverse complement strand
ATCCTGCTGTTCGGTGAGCGGACTGACAGTTTATTATCCGGAACAGGTAGCGGAGGATATACGCCCTTACCCCTGGACTTTCCACCTCCAGGGATTTGACAACACGGTGGAAAATGTGACCCTGGTGAACAGTTACAACGGAATCAGTGTTGGCCCGGAATCCAATGTCAGGCATCGCATTCGCAGCGTTTACGGTTGCGTCCTGCGGCGGGGTTTAAGAGTGGACAGATGCACCGATATCGGACGGGTGGACAATGTCCAGTTTCATGGCCACTGGTGGTGGGCCAAAAATGTGGGCGGGGATTCAAACCTTGTGAATGACTTCATGATCAACAACCTGGAGGCTTTTGTATTCGGTCGCACCGACTGGGAATATGTCAACAACACCTTCGTTTTTCCGACCAACATTGGTTACCGCTTCATCAAAACCGAAAACGGTATGTGCAACGGCCAGTTTGGAGGTATCGGAGCCGACAGGGCACAACGGTGCGTGGTGGTGGATGCCATCCAATACATGGGACTCCTGATCACCAATGGCGAATTTGTAGCCTTTGAAGGAGATAATCCGATTGAAATTGAAATCCCCGATACCTGCACCGGAAATGTCCGGTTTGTAAATTGCGCCTTCTGGGGGCCCGCCGTGCAAAATGTCGTTTCCCACTCCAAGGGATTCCTCTCCTTCTCCGACTGCTTCTTCAGCAGCATTCATAAAGGAGAAAACCCATTGCCTTTAGTGGAAGCCGACGGCGGAAAACTTCAGGTACGCGGATGCAGCTTCTGGGGCGACCGGCCCGATATTTTGCTGAATCCGGGGATTGAACATGCCATTATTTCGGAAAATACGGGTACCAACGGGGTGCACATCATCAACAACATCGGGAACAAAGCCGTGATCATCAACAATGAACCCGCCAAATAGGTGTCTTGCTGAAATTGATGACTCACTATCCAAAGAGACAGGTATATAAATTTTTCAGGTTTAGAATTATGATCATTGGAAATTAATCCGGGTCATGCCTGACGGAAAGTTACCAAAAAAATAAAAATAGTACCGAATGAAACATTTTTTTGCCTACAAACAAATCAACCTCTTGCTTGCAGTGATCTGTATTTTAACCATCGCCGCCAGTTGCCATAAAAAACCGGAGGATAAACCAACTGAAGAACTGACCGATAATGAAATCAGGGAAAAAATCCGGAATAACCGGTTCCTTGAGGGAGCAGAGATCCCCGGGGATATTCCCCAACGCCTGGGCGCATCGCATGTGGCCGGGAAATATTACCTGACCGGTGAACCTTTCCTGATCGAAGGATGTAAGACCATACAAAATCTCGGACTGGGGGTGGTAAAACTCTGGTTCCAGGGAAACCCGGAAGGCAGTTATCCTTACAACTCGGAATGGAACCTGGAACCAAACCCTACCCTGGTGGAGATTGCCCGGCACCCCTATTTCAAAACGGTTTTTGATCTGCCCTTTAAAACCTTTGCTTTGAGTGTCCGCAGCCAGGTAAACCTGAAGAAAGCCTGGGAGCAACCGGAAACCGATTATTCGGACGAGGAAGATGCCACTTACCAGCTGGCAAAATACCTGTTTGAAACTTACAGCGACCAGGACATTACATTTATTTTCCAAAACTGGGAAGGGGACTGGCTGCTGCGCGGCGGAACCGGACCGGAGGCCCAATGGACCATGGATTTTTACCCCGAAAATGTTGAAAAACGGTGCGAAGTAATGACTCACTGGTTCAAAGCCCGGCAGGCAGGCGTGACCCGTGCGCGGGAAGAAGCCGGGGAAACGGAATGCAAAATATACCATGCCATCGAAGTCAATAAGGTCATGGACTGCATCAAGGGAATCCCCGGCCTCTCCGCGGATGTTCTTCCCCAAATGGAAACCGACCTGGTTTCCTGGTCGGCTTACGACGGAATGGCCGATCCCCTGAACCTCTGGCGGGGCATCGATTTTATCCGGGAAAATATGAAACCTACCGGAGCATTTCCGGGATTCCCGGTTATGATCGGTGAAATCGGGATTCCCGAAAATCAGGGAACCGTTTTCGGAATCCCTGAAGAGGAGGGAAAAATTGTGACCGAAGCATTGCTGAAACGATGGGACGGCGCCATGGCTGTCTTTATGGCCAAAGACATCCCTTATGTGATCCAGTGGGAGGTCTATTGCAACGAACCCAAAGACGGCGTCCGGGATACCACCGTCCGTACCCGGGATGAACTCAGGGGATTCTGGCTGATCCGTCCCGATGAAACGGAAAGCCATTGTGCCTCATATCTGAAAAGCCTGGTGCAAAATGCCGGGGGAGTCATCAGTGAATGAATTCCAGGCAAGACCCTGCCGGCCTGGCCGGACTGCCTGCAGAACGGACCTCTGCCTGAGATAAGGCCGGTATATCCGCCGGACAAAACAGAAGCGGACCGGGAAAAATTTATTTAACATGAAAGGCAAAATAATTATTATCGCTCGAATGATGATTAATTCGTACGAGTTAGATGGGCTACTACAAAACATAACAAACAGAAACGAAATGAAAAAATTTTCCTTTATCCTTTTAGGGCTGGGCCTCCTGCTTAGTTCGTGTGTAACCAATAATAAAAACAAACCATTGGAATTGGTCAGTATCCGCAATTTTGGGGTTCAACCCGGGAATGATGCGGATGTGAATGCCGTCAATCTTCAAAAGGCCATCGACTGGGCAACGGAACGGGGGGCGGCCCTTTATGTAGAACCCTCCGAAAAACCTTACCCCGTTAACGGGG
>JAGYMR010000333.1 GCA_018400515.1 Tangfeifania sp. | reverse complement strand
GCTACAACAAGCCAGCACCGCGTGATCTTCGAGGGTCAGCACCTGCCGCCACGCTTTTCCATCTTTGGAAACCGCCAGGTTCAAGGGCGTTCTGGGACCGCCCCATTTCCCCTCTTCACCGCGGGAATGGTTGTAAATTATGGCTTGCCAGCCATTTTCCAGGGTTACGGCATCCGTTCCCGAATTCGGATTGGGCAACTCCGTGGCCTCAAGTTCCGACCAGGTCATTCCGCCGTCCTCCGACCAGCTGCTGACAACCACATTCTCTTTGCTCCGGCATAGTGCCTGCAAACGGCCATCGCCGTAAGTAAGTATGCTGGGCTGTATGGCATTGAATTTTCCGGCATTATCAACAGGGCCAACCAATTTCCAGCTTTCCCCCTGATCTGCGGTGATCTCAAAATGCACCCTCCAGCCCTTCTCTTCGCTTTCAGTGCTGGAGGGACAGATCAGCCGCCCGTCATCCAACAAGACCGGTTTGTTTTTGATGGGGCCCAGGATATCTTCCGGCAATCGAATAGCCCTTCCCCAGGTTTTCCCGTTATCGCGGGAGATTTTCAACATTCCCCACCATTCCCTGGGATTGGGCCCCACCTTGTAGAAAAGCATCAGGGGACCCTCCGGGTACCTGTAAAGAACAGGGTTCCAGCAAGGATAACGCTTATCCTTGTGCTGTACCCCGTCAGCCACCGATACCGGCTCCGACCAGTTCCCGTTCATTTTCCGGCTGATGTAGATCTCCACATCCGGGTTCTTTTCATGGGTGCCGCCAAACCAGGCAGTGATCAGTCCTCCCGGTATCTCCTCAATGGTGGAGGCATGACAACTTTCAAAGGGTGCTTCCTCGTAAATGAATGCTTCTTCCATGATGGCTTCTTCCTGAGCCTGGGGGCTGAAACCCGAAAAAAGGAGCATCCCCGTTACGTTTACAATAAAAAACATTTTTCTCATCTGTTTATAATTTTTGATTTTTATATGCTTCATTCCATGCTTTTATAAAGGCATTTTTTTTAGGCGGATCCGGGAATTGGGGCTTTTCCATTTAACCCGTTTTCTGATGCCCATTCCCGGCCAATTTATATTCATCTTCTTTGGTGTTTGTCAAAACATGCTCGTTTTATTGTTAAAAAAATGATTTTCAAGCATGCGGCAGATGGCATGATAAACCGGCAGGTGCAATTCCTGGACATCCGCGGTCCGTTTCCCGGGAACATTGATAAGCACATCGCAATGCGACTTCATTCTCCCGCCATCTTCGCCGGTCATAGCAATGATGCGCATCCCTTTGGCCCGGGCCGTAATCAGGGCATTTATCACGTTATTTGAATTTCCCGAGGTGCTGATGCCCCAAAGCACATCTTTTCCGTCGCCGTAGACCGCCACTTGCTGGGCAAAAATTAGACCGGCATCCATATCGTTCGCCACCGCAGTGATCAGCGATCCGTGTGCGGTCAGTGAAATGGCCGGCAATCCGTGCTGCAAATTTTCCGAGAGGAAGGATGCCGTTTCGGTTTCCATCTGTTCCAATGGCCGTTTCAACGTCGGGTCGAGTGGCCGTTTTTGTTCAAACCCCTTCATCAACTCCCCCACAATGTGATTGGCATCGGAACAGCTGCCTCCGTTTCCGCAAACCAGCAGTTTCCCTTTGTTCTGAAAGGCATCTGTTAACACGCCGGCTGCCTCCAGAATGGAAGCACCTACCCGTTCCAGCCGGGGGTATTTTTTACAAAGCGCATCGAGGATCACCTGATTCGTCATAAGTTTCATTTTATTGGTTCATTCCATTAAAAGCAACGCCCAGGGCGGCATAATCCCCCACACTTTCGCCCAGTTCGGCGGGTTTAATTTCACATACGGCCGATGCTCCCGGAATGGCCTCTTCCCCGATTAGTTTATCCACAGTGGGTTTAAAAAGATTGACATTCCGGGCATAAATGCTTCCGATGACAATGCATTCGGGATTAAGGATATCAATTAAAATGGATAACCCCTTCCCGAGGTATTCTGCGGATGTATTTATGATCTCCAGAGCCACCGGGTCTCCTTTCTTTGCGGACAATGCCACTGTTTTTGCATCAATATCGCTGACAGCCTCCAATGAAGGGCAAAATCCAACAGCCATGTTGTTTTTCAATTTTTCCGCAACGACCGATTGGGCCAGTTGTGCGATGCCTCCTCCGCTGCAAAAGCCTTCGAACGATCCGGCTTTTCCAAAACCGACCGGTCCGTCGGGGGCCAGCCGGACATGCCCTGCTTCACCCCCCAGATCGTTTGTTCCGGTGTATAACTTCCCGTTTAAGACAAGCCCGGCTCCCATGCCGGTTCCAAATGTCAGAAAAACCATGTTTTCAGTGCCCCTGCCGGCCCCTATCAACCACTCGGCCAAAGCACAGGCATTGGCATCGTTCTGCAGAAACGTGGGAATACCGAATCTTTCAACAAACAGGTCAACCACCGGAATTTCATCCCATCCCGGAAGGTTGGGAGGGGAGAGAACGATCCCTTTTTTACTGTCAAGCGGTCCCCCGCAACTGATCCCTATGGCTGCCAGTGAATCAACAGGGACCGCATGCCGGTCCAATAACTGTTCGGTTTCCTCCTGCAGTTTCCGGATCATTTGCCAGGGATCGGGGAAATCACTGGTTAAAACTACTTTTTTTCCAGTAATCGAAAAATTTTTTTCTGCGTCTTGCACCCCCAGGATGACGGCACATTTGGTCCCTCCAATGTCAATGCCAACAAAATTCATTAGAATAAAATTAAGTTTCGTGTTTGAATTTCAA
>JAGYMR010000332.1 GCA_018400515.1 Tangfeifania sp. | reverse complement strand
TGTGGTATATAAAAGCTCCCCTTGATCCCCCCATGGGGGGAGATTGGGGCTATGTGGTTGCCGGGAATGAAGAAAAGGCCCGGGAACTTGTCGTTGCCAAACACCCCTCCTTAGGAGGGGTTAGGGGAGGCTTTTCCTTGCAGCAGGAGGAAGATGTCCTGGATACCTGGTTCTCAAGCTGGCTCTGGCCAATCTCGGTTTTCGACGGAATACGGTTCCCCGACAATAAGGAGATATCCTATTATTACCCCACAAGCGACCTGGTTACAGCGCCCGATATCATTTTCTTCTGGGTGGCCCGGATGATCATCTCCGGGTATGAATACCGCAATACATATCCCTATAAAAATGTATACTTTACAGGAATGGTACGGGATTCCCAGGGGCGGAAGATGTCTAAACAACTGGGTAATTCACCTGATCCCATCAGCCTGATGGAACAGTATGGTGCCGATGGCGTGAGGGTGGGGATGCTGCTTTGTTCCCCTGCCGGTGGCGACCTGCTTTTCGATGAGAGCCTTCCCAAACAGGGCGCCGGGTTTGCAACCAAAATATGGAATGCTTTCAGGCTGGTGAAGCAGTGGGAAGTTTCCTCTGCAATGGAACAACCCGAACATGCCCGGATCGCCATTTATTGGTTCAGGAACAAACTGAACCAGGTGACCGGAATCCTCAACGCACAGTTCGACAAATTCCGGATCTCGGAAGCTTTGATGACCGTTTATACCACCGCCAGGGATGAATTTTCGGGGTGGCTGCTCGAAATGGTCAAACCCCCTTACCGGAAACCCGTGGATGCCAAAACCTATGCCGACGTGGTTGACTTGTTTGATCAGCTCCTCCGCCTGATGCATCCCTTTATGCCGTTTATTACCGAAGAGATCTGGCAGCTTCTCAGCGAAAGGAAACCCGGGGAAAGCATCATGATTAGCAGAATGCCTGAAGAAAATGCTTTCGATGCCGTATTGCTGGAGCAGTTCGATACCCTTAGGGAGGTAGTTTCCGGGATCAGGAAAATAAGAAAAGAAAAAAATATTCCGAATAAGGAATTCCTTGCGTTAAAAATCCAGGTGGGCGACAAAGGCTATGAGCCGCAATGGAACCCTGTCCTGATGAAGTTGGGTAACCTTTCAGATATAGAACCCGTTACCGAAGAAGTCAAAGGGGCTGCCTCTTTCAGGGTGAAATCAACCGGGTTTTATGTGCCGCTCGAAGGGCATGTCGATTCTTCTGAGGAGATCCGGAAACTGGAGGATGAACTGAACTATACCAAAGGATTTCTGGCTTCGGTGATGAAAAAACTGGAAAATGAACGATTTGTCAGCTACGCCCCCGAAAAAGTGGTTCAGAAAGAAAAAACCAAAAAAGAGGATGCGGAAGCTAAAATCAAGGTGTTGAAGGAAAGGATTGCAGCGATGAAACGAACATGGAAATAATTATTACCCAGGAAGATGATTGTAATTCCATGCGGAATATCCCGAAGGTCGGGAATCCCGATGAAATAAAAAAAAGAAGTTCCTCCCCCGCACGGTTTTCCATCCCCCTCTATTCCTTTCGGAGTTGTAGCCCGTACGCTTGAAAAGTCCGATCTGTGAATATCCGGACGAACATTTTAATATTTGTTAAAAAGAGCGTTAAAATGTGTTATTTTGGATTTTTAAAGTAGGGGAAAGTTATTTTTGATGCTTTGACAGACCGGATTATGATCAACCTGAGGATAAACATACTATGGGTTTTTTTGTTGTCAGCACCTGGCATTTATGCCCAGGAGGCCTGGGAGGTGGATCCAATGCCGGTAAGGGTGGAGGGATGCATTGTAAGTGCTGCGGATAAAACCCCAGTTCCGTATGCCCATGTGGTTAACAACCGCAATCACGGTGGAACCATTACAAATGCTGCCGGAGTGTTTACAATGGATATGCTGAACATTGACAGCCTTAGTATATCTGCTGTGGGCTTTTTAAAAGAGACCTTCACGATTCCTCACACGTATCATCCCGATAGTGTGGTAACGTTTTATTTGCGTCCGGTATCCTATATCATTCCGCAGGTGGATGTCCAGGGGAAAAAGCCACGGGTAAACCTCGATGGTATTCCTTCGGGCAAGCCCGTGGATATTCCGCCTGAACTGCGTGGCGATGCATTTAACGAACGCCCGCCCATCATAGCTGCGCTCTTTAATCCTATTTCTTACTGGACCTATTACCTCAGCAAACGGGAGAAGCAAAAAAGAGCGGTCCGCGAAGCCATGTTGCTGGAAAAAAACTGGAAACTGCATTCAGCGAATTACAACAAGGAAGTGGTCATGCAACTTACCGGATTAAATTTCGAGGAGGCCGACACCTTTATGATCTGGTTTAATTCAAAGAATATCCTTCCCTATACTTCTACAGAGTATGAGATCAGGGCAGCCATACAACACTATTTTGAGGTTTATAAATCCCAAAAAGGGATCGGGCATTAGGGATGCTTTTATCGTCTTATTATTAAACCCTATTTTTCTTCCGGCTTCAGTCCTGTAAAAAGGCATCAAAGTTCTGTGACCACCACGTTGCGCCAGCATACTTTTATACCTCCGCCGTCGTGGATTTGCAGTGCAATAGCTCCTTTGCCCCGGCCGATTTTTTCATCGTTGATATCCACCATTTGGGTCCCGTTGAGCCAGGTGGTTACATGCCCGCCCACTACGCGGATTTTCATCGTATTCCATTCTCCCATCTTCAGGATATCCTCTTTTTCATCGGGTATCTGAATCAGCCATCCCCGTCCGTAGGATTCGTAAATACCTCCT
>JAGYMR010000331.1 GCA_018400515.1 Tangfeifania sp. | reverse complement strand
AACACGAAACTTAATTTTATTCTAATGAAAATTGAAAACACAAAAGCACAGATGCGGAAAGGAGTCCTGGAGTACTGCATCCTCCTGGTGCTTGATGACAAACCGCTTTATGCAAGCGATATCATCAAGGCATTGAAGGAGGCCAGGATGATCGTGGTGGAAGGGACCCTTTATCCGCTGCTTACCCGGTTAAAAAATGCCGGGTTGCTGGCCTACCGGTGGGAGGAATCCACCCAGGGGCCCCCGCGCAAATATTATGAACTGACCGAAACCGGGCACCGGTTCCTGGAAGAGCTGGAAGGTTCCTGGAGAGAACTGGTGGACGCGGTGGAAAAAATTAAAGAAAAAGATTAAAAAATCGGGCATGAAGAAAATGATCATACCGGAAGATGGTTATATTTCATGCAAGGTCCATTTATTACCGTTGAATAATAATAAATAAAAACAGATGAAACGAACATTTACAATTAATATCAGCGGAAGCATTTTCCACATTGAAGAAGATGCTTACGAAATTTTGCAGCAATACCTGATCAATCTGAAGAATCATTTTGGAAGCGATGAAGAGGGCAAAGAGATCATTTCCGACATTGAGGCCCGCATTGCAGAAATTTTCACTGAGAAATCCCCGGATGAAAAGAAGGTAATCACCCTGGAGCGGGTAAACCAGGTGATGGAAACCATGGGAACCCCGCAGGATTTTGCCGAGGAGGAAGGAGAAGAAGAGGAGGCTGTCACTGCGGGCGGCGACAAGCGAAAAAGACGGCTTTACAGGGACCCGGACCACCGGGTTCTGGGGGGTGTTTGCAGTGGCCTGGGCGCCTACTTCAACATGGATGCGGTCATATTAAGAATTATTTTTGTCGTCCTGTTTTTTGCTACTTCCGGAGCAGCATTTTTGGCATACCTCATCCTGTGGATTGCTGTTCCAAAGGCGAAAACCACAGCGCAGCGCCTTGAAATGCGCGGGCAGGAGGCTACTGTCAAAAACATTGAAAAATCGATCCGTGAAGAGTTCGATGATGTAAAAGAGAGCTACCGGAAATTTAAAAAGTCAGAGACCTATGCCAAAGGGAAAAAATCGATGGAAGGGGCCGGAGAAGTAACCTACTCTGTTTTAAAACTGGTCCTGAAAGTGGCCGTTATCATTATCGGTGTCCTGCTGATCATCTCCGGCTTCCTCGGCCTTTTGGGCATGATCTCCTCGCTGGTCATCGGCCATTCATTTGTTCAGGGCTGGCCTATGATCTGGAGTCCCGAAATCCATTTCCCCGATTTTTTCAACTATTTCGTTGAACCGGGAACCGTCACCTTTGCCCTGATCGCCCTGGGCCTGCTGGCGGGGATCCCCCTGCTGGCCATCCTTTTTATCGGATCCAAACTTGTCTTCCGCTACAAATCAAACAACACAGCGATCGGCCTCTCCATGGTCGGTGTGTGGCTGTTCGCCCTCGTGGCCCTCGTGGCTGTTTCGGCAGGCCAGCTGGGCAATTTCAAAGAAAAGGCATCCACCGTCATAACAAAATCGGTCGATTGCCGGGATTGCCAAACACTCACCCTGGACATGGCCGAAGATCCTTACGAAGATTATGAGGAAAGCGACTGGGACCTGGACAACTTCAAAGTGGTGCTGGCCAACGGGGACCGGGTAGTGCTGGGGAAACCGCGGCTGGATATTGAAAAATCGGGTGGAGACCATTTTACGGTAACCGTCAAGAGATTCTCGAGAGGAGGTTCCCGGGAAGGGGCACGCACGTATTCCAAAGAGATTATTTACAATTACCAGGTAAGCGATTCAACAGTGACATTCGATCCCTGGTTTATTCTTGATGAAGGGAGCAAGTGGCGCGACCAGGAACTGAAAATTACAGTAAAAGTCCCTGAAGACAAAGCCGTTTACCTGAGTGAAGACATGATTCAAATCATTTATGACATCGAGAATGTCACCAACACCTGGGATGGCGATATGGTGGGAAAAACCTGGGTGATGAAGCCCAACGGACTGACAATGAAAGAACAAACCACAGGACCGTAAAAACAATTAAACAGCACAGAAATAGAAAAAATCCGCCGGGAAAAGGATATTCCGGCGGTTTTTTTATATCCCGTGTGCTCATTTTTATTCAACCCCACACAAACAGCAGGGGAAAAAGATATAATCATTGCTTCTGCGGACCGTGAACATCACCTTCCGTCCCGGGCACATGAACCTTCCGGATGGCATCCGGAGTCAGCTTCAAAGCATTGATCACACCGGAGAAATTGCTTACATCCACATTTTGCTCCCGGGCAAAGGCGGCGGGCAAAACAACAATCCTGAATACCTGGTCCTGTGTTTCAGAAGGCAGGGCCGTTGCCGGATCAATGGTTCCGTCCAGATAGATCTGAACATCGGAAAAGGTATAATCAAAATTATACTGCAACACGCCCTCATCCAAAACCACTGTCTGCGGTAGCAAACGCCACACATCCACCGGATCCCCGTAATCATCTTCCACCTGTTCCCAAAGGATGTAAACCAACACCACATCGCTGTTAAAAACTTCGAAATTACCGGGAAATTCAAAGAACAACTGATAATTGTTCCCTTCAACGAAATCACCTTCAATTTCAAACACCGATCCCAGGAAGGAGTCCCCGTCTTCTCCGTCAATGCCATCCCTGCCCGGAGGTCCCTGAATTCCTTCACAACCAGAAAAAAACGCCATTACCAGTCCCAGAACGAATATTTTTATCCATGTTCTCATACGAATAAAATTAAATTAAACATTTGTAATTCAATCAAGTAAAAACTTCTTACAT
>JAGYMR010000330.1 GCA_018400515.1 Tangfeifania sp. | reverse complement strand
CCTGAACCAGCAGGTTATCCAGCACAGACTCCACATAACGGTCCCGCACATCTCCGCCGAAAAAGAGCTCATAAGCCCTTCGCACCGGATTGTCTGGAGGGGTTTCCGCTAAAACTTCACCCGCTCGCACCCCGCTCGGAACAGAACCGACTTCCCTGCCGGCAAAAACAAGCGTTACAGGCCAGTGGTTAACCGCGTAGTGGGCAGCTTCGGGATCAACCTGAAAATTGGGATTGACTTTGTCCAGATTATCAACGGGAGGAAATCCCTTAAAATTCCCGCCCATGCAGACCCATTTCCGTACCTTGCGTTTCACTTTTTTGTTTACTTTTTCCGTTGCTCATTCATTTCACGATCAATTTTTTTCTTTCATACTTGTTTTTACCGGCAATCTCAACAAAATAGATGCCAGCCGGGAGGAACCCAACATCGATTCGTTTTTGCAAACCGGACCGTTCATAATTTTTTTGGAATAACCGCTGCCCGGAGGAATTAAAAATGGTAACCGAAAAGGGATCGCTGTAATTATCCTGAAAATCAATATTCACATAATTCCGGGCCGGATTGGGATACAGTTTGAATCCGGATGTTTTTACCACCGGTACTGTAACCGCTTCACTGGTAAAATAGAGGTAATTAAACCGTCCTGCAGGGGCTGCATCCCCGTTTACATAGAAATCCATGATATTCCCCTCCTCCTGCATATTGTCACTCCATTTAAATTCAAAATTCAGGTAGGGAGCATCAGCCATCCCCAGATCATTCCGGTCAATCTTCAGGATCAACGATCTTTCATTGCACACATACGCTGCTTTCCCCGTTTGGGTCCAGTTCCAGCCTTCATTACTTTTTTCAATAACCGCTGAATCAGCAGGATTTTGGCGATTGATTACATAATCGTATCCTTCCCATCCCGTATTTTTATTCCGGTCAATGTCAATGAACAGGCGCATCCAACCCGGGTCATCTTTACCGGTCAGCGCTTCGGCCGTTTCCACGTAAAACCAGACAAATTCGCTGTCACGGGCCACTTTGGCCTTCACCAGGTCATTTCTTCCGGTGGTATTGGTATAAACCAGCGAAGAACCTTGTCCGGCATGATTCCTGTGAAGGACATTTCCTTTAAAAGCATTATATTCGGGTTTTACATCCTGCCAGTCGTCCGGATCTTCCATCTCGATTGTTTTTTGCGGGGATGCGATTTCTGGGGCCGGAGCTCCCTTGAACCTCCGGATGTTCTCAATGAGCTGCAAATAATAGATATCCCCCTTGTCTCCCCATGATTTAACGGGTTCTATATCCCTGCTTTTTTCAGCGGAATACTGATCAACAAAGGAAAAGGGTTTAACATTCCAGTCGAAATGCCGTCCGGCGGTCCACTCATTCCAGCCGGTCACAAAAACAAGGTCGGGGTCCAGATCATGTGCCCGGTTCCATTGTTCCTGAAAATTAAGTCCGTACAGATAAGAATTTTCGCGGGGATCCTGCCCGTTTTCATAAGTATAGCTCCGCCCGTACGTATCCGGCGAATTAAAAGCACAGGCATGGCCACCACTTTCATCAGACGCATTTTGAGCCACCCCGACCGTAACCTCTTCGAAACCGCCTCCCGGTTTTTCTCCAAAACCATGCTGCGGATAAACTTCCAGCCATCCCCAGTGGTCTTCGCGTTGGGGACCAAATACATAATCGGGTTGTCCCGGACGAAAGGTAAAGAAAGACCGGATGGCTTCAGCAGTCTGCTCATCGACTGACCGGCCTATCTCAACGGGGACATGTTCAGAGCCGCTGGTAAGCGCGGTAAAGGAGCCATCAGCAGCATAAAATATTTCACTTTCGTAACTCCCGTCCACTTCAACTCCGCCAAAATAACTCACCGTGGAACCGCCGGAACTGGTATATTTCCAAACACCCACCTGTTCGGTGCCCTCACTAAGCTCCCACAAATAATCGCCTGCCGGCAGTTGACCGAATGTCAACTCCAGCTTGGCATTATCCTGAAAATCTTCAAAGGTCTCTTCAGCCAGGGGAGTTCCTTCCACCGTGGCATCATAACTGCCCTTCCATTGGTAGAGACTGAAGGTCAGGCTTCCGGTGTTATTACTATAACTGGGACATGTCGCATTTACAGCGGTAAAGGGATCCGTGGCATGAAATTTCAATCCGGCACTGTTCCGCTGGGCTTTGACTCCCTCCGGATAGGCCATGATCAGGGGTTTCCCCTCCCATTTAAACCACAGATCCTCATACAGCCCGGGTTTATAAAGATCTTCATACAGTTCGGTAATTGATTCGAGGGATCCCGGGGTTGGACCAAAAGGAAGTAAAAAAACAACCTGGGGTGTGCGAACACCATCTTTCCGCGCCTGATCCCAGACTTCAAGCAATTTTGTGTAAGACGATTTCCAGGTAAAGCTGCCGTTGGTACAATCAAAAAAAACCACATCCACACCAGCGTAAGCCAGCATTTCGGCATGTTTCCGCAAAATCCATTCATCGGTGGTCCGGTAATAACCAAATAAAGGTTCATCCCACCAAAAAACACCTCCTTCAATGCCCTGCCAGGCAGGGTGGTCGGCATCATGAGCTGCCTCTGGATATTCTTCCAGTATCTCGGTGATGTTCATTACCGGTTCGAATTCAGCAATGTCGTCGGTGTGCCAGGTCCAGTAAAAGAGGCCAACATATTTATCCGCTCTTACTTCCCTCCTTTCCGTTGGCTCCACATTACCGGAGGGTTCAAAAACAATATTAGTAAGCCCTGTAAAGGTATTATCCGTTTGCGAACGGGAGACCGTCACACAAACC
>JAGYMR010000033.1 GCA_018400515.1 Tangfeifania sp. | reverse complement strand
GAGGGAGCAACCCGGAAACGGTCCTTGACCAGATTGCACATTTTAAGGAGGGATTTCCCTATCTTGAAGTGGAAGCCGCGGCGACTGCCGGCAAAGGAATAATTCAGCCCGGTGAGGAGGAGGTAAAACGGAGCGGGGAGTATTACCTGGAAAAGGTAGCTGCGGGGGTCAGGCCCCTGAAGTTTGTTCCCGCTTCGGGGGCTGCCAGCAGGATGTTTAAGGGGCTGTTCGGGGTTTTGGAAGAGTGCCGGAAGGCAGACGATCCGGATGAAGTACTTGCCCGGAATGCCGGCGCCCGGAAATTTCTTGCCAACAGGGAAAAATTTGCTTTTTATCCCGACCTGGAAGCCATTATCCGGAAAAACGACGTAGAGCAGAACTGCCTCAACTGGATTTCCTTTCTCCTGGAAGATAAAGGGTTGGGATACGGCACCCTGCCCAAGGGGCTCCTGAAATTTCATAAATATCCCGGCGGGGAGCGCACGCCGTTTGAAGAACATCTGGTGGAGGGAGCGACGTATGCAAAGGACAATCAACAGGTGGCGCGGCTGCATTTTACCGTATCTCCTGAACATGAAGCCCGCTTTGAAAACCTGTTTCAGGAGGTAAGGGACAGATATGAGCAAAAACTCGGTGTCACTTTTGAAGTGTCGTTCAGCCGGCAAAAACCCTCCACCGATACCATTGCCGTTGATCTGAACAATGAACCTTTCAGGGAACCGGACGGCAGCATCCTTTTCAGGCCCGGGGGGCACGGAGCCCTCATTGAAAACCTGAACGACCTGGATGCGGATATTGTTTTTATTAAAAATATTGACAATGTGGTTCCTGACCGGCTGAAAAAGATCACTTTCGATTATAAAAAAGCGCTGGCCGGGATGTTGCTGAAATACCAGGAGAAACTGTTTTATTATCAGAAAGAGCTGAATGAAAAACACCCCGTGGCACTGGATAGTTCCTTTCTGGCGGAGGCCACCCGGTTTCTCAGTGACACCATGAATATTACCCCACCGGAGGATCTTTATTATACCGAAAAAGAAAATTTGTATCACTACCTGAAAGAGAAGATGAACCGGCCGTTCCGCATTTGCGGGATGGTAAAAAATGAAGGAGAACCCGGCGGAGGCCCCTTCCTGGCAAAAAACCCGGATGGCTCGGTTTCCCTGCAGGTAGTGGAAAGTTCGCAAATTGATCCCGATAACCGGCAGCAACAGGAAATTGTAAGGCATGCCACCCATTTTAACCCGGTCGATCTGGTATGTGGAATAAAAAACTATAAGGGGGAAAAATATGACCTGACCCGTTTTACTGATCCGGCTACCGGCTTTATTTCCCAAAAGTCAAAAGACGGAAAGGAATTGAAAGCTCAGGAGCTGCCCGGCCTGTGGAACGGAGCGATGAGCAACTGGAATACCCTGTTCATGGAGGTTCCGGTCGAGACTTTTAACCCGGTAAAAACCGTCAATGATTTGTTAAGAGAACAACACCATTGAGCCGGGACTTTTCATTATCCGGGGTGAATTATTAATTTTGTCCTGAATTTTTCGGAGGATTGATGAACGAGGAAGAAAGAAATTTTTTGAGTGAGGAAAACCTCAGCGAAGCCCTGAGCCGGTTTAAACGATCGTTGATTTCAGGGCAGAAAAACTATTTCGATGTCGTTGAGTTCGAGGGGATTGTTGAATCCCTGCTCGATGAGGGAGACATCAATGCTTCTGAAATAGCGGCAGAGCAGGGCATTCAGATCCATCCGGGAGCCGTTCCCCTTCAGTTGAAATACGCCCAGGTGTTGCTTAGCAAGGGCAAGTATGAAAATGCCCTTCAGTATCTTGAACTGGCAGAGCGTGTTGAAGCAACCAATCCCGACGTCCATTTAATGAAGGGATCGGCATGGCTGATTATGGGGGAAGACGCGAAGGCGCAGCATTCCTTTCAGCAGGCCCTGAAAAGTGCTGACGGGGAGAAGGATGATGTCCTTTACCACATTGGAGCCGCTTATGTGCAGGTGGGCGAAATTAAAGCGGCGCTTTCCTACTTTGAACGTGCCCTGAAAAAGAATCCGAAAAATGAGATGGCCCTGTATGAATTGGGTTTTTTCAGTGACCAGACCGGTGATTATAAGAAAAGCATCCATTATTATAACCGGTACATCGACATCGATCCGTTTAACTACTCCACCTGGTTCAATCTGGGTATCTCTTACAACAAGGCGGGGGATTACGGGATGGCCATTGAAGCCTACGAGTTTGCCCTTGCGCTGAATGAAGATTTCGCCCAGTCGCTGTTTAACATGGGAAATGCTTATGCCAACGCAGGGAAATACCATAGGGCCATTGAGAAATACACCGAATACCTGGAGAAGGACCCCGATAACGACGATGGCTGGGCATACATTGGCGAATGTTACCTCAACCTGGAGGATTATACACAGTCGGAACATTACTATAATAAAGCCATTCAGCTGAATCCTGAAAATGATTCCGCCTGGTTTGGTGCCGCTCTGATCATGTGGGTGGAAAAAAAGTGGCGGCAGAGCATTGTGTTTATTGAGAAAGCCCTCAAAGTGGATGATACCAATCCCGAATACTGGCTTACGCTGGCGAGGGTCAATAATGATTATAACCGCCGGGATGAGGCTCTGGATGCCCTGAAAAGGGCTGCCAGGCTGGAACCGGGGAATGCCGAGATATGGCTGACCTGGGTGGATGTGTTGTTAAAATTTGGTCAAAGGAGCGACGCCCTGCGGATCCTGAGGCTGGCCATCAATAAAAATCAGGATGTGGTGTTAAAATACCGGATGGTCTCCCTGTTATTGAAGAACAGGCAGGAAAGGGAGGCTTTCAACATGCTGGAGGCTGCCATGGAGCAGGATCCGGACCGGGTCAGTTACCTTTTTGAGGTCCATCCCCGCGCCCGCAAAAACAAACAGCTGAATACGTGGGTGAATGACATCCGCCGTAAAAACCGGTCATAAACCAGTGTTTTCAGGCTTTCCGGGATCCCCCATTTCTGAATAAATATTTCCAGCGTTATTCACCCCAGGGCCAGGGGACCTTGGAGTACGCATTTATTTTTTTTACTTTCCTTTTGTGTTTGGAAAAACATGCCCGTTTTATTCTTTTTTGATGGTAGCATCATGTCCGTTTCAATCCGCCATCTCCAGAATCCATTCAATGGATGCCAGTCCGGCCGGAAGAATTCCTGTGGTGTGTCCTTTTCCCTCCAGGGGTTGCAGCACAACGCGGCTGGCCGGAATGCCTGTTGACTGAAAATCGTTGTAGATATTTTCGGAAACCTGGTAAGGAACAAATTTATCTTCGGTACCATGAAAGATCATGGTCGGGGTATTGGTGGCCCATGCATCGATGCTGTTCTCTTCCAGGGCGGCCCGCAGGGAATTGAAGGTGGTATCGGTCAGGTAATTTTCCCGGTAGTTTTCCCTGAACAAAGCATTCACCTGAGTGGTGAGTTTCTCATTGATCTCCTCACCCGATTTGGATCCGTCGTAAAGACCGGGAATCCGGGAGGCGTAAGGATCATTGAAAACGGAATCGACCGGGGTGGACATGGCATTCAGGTTCATGTAACTGTGGAAGATATAACCGACAAAATAAGGCATGGGATAGGTGGCCTGCTCCAGGATGTATTCATTGATGTAAGCGAGGTCATAAGGACCGGCCCCGCAGGCACTGGCCTTCAGGTTGAACTCTCCTGCGTAACTTCCTTCCAGGGCTTTCTGGAGTTGCATGGTGGCCCAGCCTCCCTGGGAGTAACCGGTGATGTACAGATCATTGTTGATTGCCACGTTCAGTTCGTGGTCCGCCAGCTCCTTCACTGCCCGGAGCATGTCAACAACACTCTGTACCGTTGACTCTTTATGCATGTAGGGGTGGAAGGTATCCTCCGCTGATGCTCCGAAGCCCAGGTAGTCGGGAAGTGATATGACAAATCCGGCCGAAGCCACCGATTCCAGCATTTGAAAAAAGAGGTCGTCGGGATTTTCCGTGGGGGCCTTTTCGTGTTCCGTATTGGTGCCGTTCTGAAAACTGATGAGCGGAAAAGTGCCATCGCCCATCGGAAAACAGGCCAGTCCCGATGCAACAATGGGCTCTCCCTGAAAAGTCGTGTTGTAATAAACCTTGCAGATCGTTACCCCGTGTTCGATCCGTTCCTGCAGAAATGCCATGTCGGGATTCTCACTGACCCATTCGTCAAAAATTGTTTCAAGAATGAGAAACGGGTAGGTACGGTAGGTGGTGTAATCCACCAGGTATTCATATTCGGGCTCGGTCTCATCATCAAACCAGTTGTGGCAGGAGGAGAAGAGAAGAACAGTAAAAGCGAGCAATAACGATTTTAATTTTAAAGCGGTATTTATCTTCATCGGTGAAATTTTTCTCCCAAAGATAAGGATAAAAATAGAGGCGCAGGGAAATTTTTCCGGCAAAATTTTGGGGGTGGACCCCGCAGGAGCCGGCTAAACGCTTGAAAGCCGGTGGTTTGCCGAACGGATTATCCCGGGAAAGCTATTTCTTTTCCGGAATGCCCAGCACCTTTTTGGTGCCGGAGTAGATGGATTTCCACCAAAAGTTGATGATTGACCGCTTTTTGTCGCGTTCATAAGCGATGGAAACGGGCACCGGATCTTTTTTGTCTGGTGTTTGTTTGTTGAGGATCATATGGTTGGCCCAGAAGGAAGCCAGTCCGTTTTTTTGCCAGCCTTCTCTTTTGTATGCCATCACCGCAATATTTAAATCGTTGTATTCCAGGTACAGAAGTCCTGTTGACCGGTCGGCATTCAAGCGGAGGTCAAATTCGAAGTGATTCAGTTTTCCGGCTTCAACAGACATGGGTTCGGCTTTTTCGAGCATGTTGTTTACGGGTGAAAGGGGCATGGGGCGCAGCGATCCTTTAGCGGTGTGGGCGTAATCCGGGGCCGTTAAGTCAAACCGGAACCGGGCTTGCAGGAGGGATTGGTTGTATAGGCGGGTCCGGGCATCCACGGTAAAATATTTATGCTGCCGGTATATCTCTTCAATGTTTGACAGACAGCTGCCCGAAAAGGCCAGGTCATTGAATTCCACATACCCCGGCTGGTCCGAAAGGCTGGTCAGTTCGCTGTACCTGATCCGCGAAGGCAGTAACTGCAGGGAGTCGAATACAAATGGCTGCCGGATGTTTTTTATCAGATCCTGCGGCCAGGGAGGACGCTGGTCCGGGTTAAAGGGATAGCGCTTGTTCCGGAATATTTGCAGGTCGGCGGGACCGATCCGGAGGACCGAAGCATCCAGGATGTTTGTTTTCAGCCATTTTTTTTCATCAATCCCCCCGATTTCAAAAAAATCGATGCGGGCATTGACCACATCGGTCTGAAATCCTTTTTGGATAGGGAATTCCTGTTTTTCAAGGAGGGGCCGGATCCGGATGTCGCTCAGCAGGACCCGGTGCCGGGCCGAATTGTACCGCAGGGCTCCCGCTGAATATTCATAAAGATTGTCGCTGCTTGTTGTCCTCAGATTCGTGGTGGATATTTCAAATGCTTCGGAATTCAGCAGGTTGGAAGGGGGTTGATTTTTTGTGATCAGGATGTTTTTAAAGTTCAGATTGATTTTGTTTTTGAACAGCTCTTTTTGCAGCCAGTTCAGGTTCAGGTCGGCGTTTTGCAACCGGAGGTTGTCCACCCGGATCTCATCCAGGTAAGGTCGGGTATACGGATAGAGGTCCAGGTTTTTCAAAAAGTCCAGGGTGTCTTCCCGGATCTCCTGGTTGACTTCAATCGCAACGGAAGGATCCTGAATGTTAATGGAGGAAAAGGCGAATTTGTTTTCGTTCAAAGCCGTGTTGAGGTCAAAACCGGTGAAGTCTACGGAGGGGGTAAAGATCCGGAAAATATTTCCGTTGCTCCCCTCAAAAAATGGGGCCACCTGCAGAGAGTCAACGGAGATGGTCTGCTGCTTCCGGTCATAGCTGATGTTGCCGGCCGCGAAGGTATGAACTTTTCCCAGCGGGGCTTTAAAGCGGGAAATGTTCAGAATCATGTTCCTGCTGGAGATGTGGATCTGGTTGTTTTTATTGTTTTGCATGACCACCCCCGGCATATTGAAATTGAAATTGAAACGGGCCATAGCCCGGTGTTTGTTTTCCTCCCGTTGATAAGTGATCATTTCGCCGTCAATGATACTGAAATCGTTGATCCGGAGGGTTTTGACAAAGGAGGGGAGGGGAAATTTGTAGTTGTTCAGATTCAGGGACTGGGCATCCCCTTTCTGGTTGTAGACCTGGAACCGGGGCGATACGACCTCCAGTTTCCGGATGGTTGGTTTTCGCGAATGCCAGGCTTTCCGGAAATCGAAATCGCTGATCCTTAATTCGGGAATGGACACCTGGTAGGTTGTGGGTAAATCTTTGTATTTTCCGGAAGTGATTAGTGGATACAGCAGGGCGTTTTTGATGGTTACCGATGCATCCGACGACGACAAACCAATGGAAGCAGCTTTTAAGACATGAACACTGTCGGATAACGTGAATTGCTGATCCTTGATGGTTACATTGAAGTTGTCGGAAAAAAACAGCCGCTTTTTTTCCAGTTCGGCTTTGTTCAGCCGGAAATTTCCGAGCGAGGCAGAAAATGCATTGTCGAAGGAGAGGACTTTGCCTTCGCGCGTGTGGTTCACCCAGGTCAGCTTGCCGCTGGGTACCGAAAAATGTTGGATGTCAAAGTCGTGAATGTAATTGAAAATCAGTTTGAAGAATTCGGAGAAGTCTATTTTCTCCCTGTTGTGCCGTAACGAACCGAAGTTTTCAAAATGGATGTCCGGATGAAGTATTTTGAAATCATTGATTTTTAGTTCTTTGTCAAAGAATGCCTTTTTCAGGTTCACCCCCTGCAGATGAATTTGCGGTATCGCAATGTGGTACAATTCCGACCGGCGGTGGTTTTGCAGGGTGTTGAATGAAATGTTGTTGGTAACGGGATCAAGCCGGAGATTTTCAATCTGTACCTTTTGCTCCATGCCCGAGACAGATGCCTTTTTCATGGTCAGCTTGTGAAGGTCGTCCGCCAGGCGCATCCGGTAGTCCGAAAACTGCAAATCGAAATTGGTGGCAAAGAAGAATTTATCGGATCTTTGGGTGCTTGTTGAATCCAGTGAAAAATCGGTCAGGCTGAAGTTAAAGCTGGTTTCAAAGTAGCCTTGCACTTTTTGATTCTGCCGGTTCTGAATGCTCAGTTTTCCGTTTTCGATTATGACCAGGTTGGAATAGACGCCGAGGAGGTAATCCGACACCAGATCGAACAGCAGTCCCGCTTCTTCTTCCTGTGCCGGTTTCTCTCTGCCGGTATGGTTTTGCAGTCTGACAACCGGGGCAAGGATTTCAATTTTGGAGGTGGGCAGGGTGCGGGTATGGTATAAATTCCGCAGGTCCACCTCTTCAATATTCAGTGCCTGGCAGGTAATGTCTAATTCCGTGCGGTTTTTCAGGGCTGCTGAGCTTTCGGGGGTAATGTATATCTTTTTTGCTCCCAGCCGTTCCGAAAAAGTGGAAACAAACAGGGAGTCGGCCCGGAACGCATGGCTGTTCTCTTGCATCCGGAGGTGGTAATCGTTTACCTGCATTTCAATATCATCGGAATGCAGCAGTTTTTGGCGATTCTGGGCCGACGTTGAATCCAGGGCAAAACCGTTCAGAACGATATTCACCGATTCAAATTTTTGCTGGTAATTTACCGTGTCGGGCTGCCTGAAAATTTCGAGCCGGGCCCCGGCAAGGAAAAAACTGTCGACCTCCATCTTGGAGAAGTGGTTTTGAACAAGGGTGTAGAGATCAAAATCATTGAAATCTTCCAGTTTTAACTTTCCCGGATTTTCTTTCCGGTAAAACCGGATGGTGGGATTGTCAAATTCCAGGTAGCTGATCTTCAGGGAATCTTCCAGTGCAAAGCTGGCAATGCTTTTTCCCCTGACATAGACCTCCGGAACAGTGACCCGGTAAAGGTTTTTCTTTTTTGTGTGGAAGCGGGGATACAAATGGAATCCCGCGGCCCGGATATCCGTTGTTTTCAGGGAATATTCGAGGGTGTCAATGGTCATCACATGCAGACTGTCCCCCATGTCATTTCTTGAGTTTAAAATTTTCACCAGGACATCCCCGGTCTCAAAGGGGCGGCTTTGGCGGGACAGAAGGGCCGGATTGGTTCGAAATTCCTTTATTGTCAGGGAGACATGGTCGGCCCCGGAGATCAGTTCCGGATCCCCGGCGTTGGCGTATAAGCCGAAATTGGCGTCCACAAAATCAATTTGCCCGATTTTGATTTCCCGGAGTCCTCGCGAAAAAACCGGTTGAATTGCGGCAATTGCTTTACCGGCCAGCTGTGCCGAATCGTTTTGGAATATGTTTTCACCCGAAAACCGGATGTCCGGCCGGGTGATTACGATTTTTCGTGCCGAAAAAGTGTTTTTTTCAAATAGGAATTTAATATCGAGGCCTTCAACCTTTATTTCGCGTGCATGAAAAGCCAGGGTTGTTTGGCCGTGGGCTTCTCCGGAAACATTCTTTTGAGGAATAAGACGTACGTCCGAAAACCGGAGAGCGAAAGGAAAAAGCTGCTGTTCCACATTTTCAATGCGGAGAAGGTACTGTCCTTCCGATTGCCGGGCCACCAACCGGGGAAGGTTTTTTTCAACATACCCCGGAAATGTGAACCAGGCCAGGAAAACAGCTGCAAGCACCAGCAACAAAAGGCCCCCTGAGATTACGCCTGCAGTGATTGCTAATTTTTTTCCTTTTTTCTTCATTTTCTTTTATGCTTATATCAACATGGTCGCTCCATCCGTCGCGCTCAAATAAAATTTCATGCCTGTTTCAAATATAAAGATATTCGCCTTACCGGGTTTCCCTCCGGCATAAAAATTAAAAACAGATCCTGTTTTTATGATTATAATTATTATTTTTGATACGGCTTAGTGCTTCCTTTTTTCGGATGTTTGAAATTTAAGTCATTGTGAGTCAGTTTTTTTTCTTTTTAGGGGAGTTGCAACAAACCGGAATGAGGGTGCCTTCTTTTTGCTAAACCAAGGATCAACCAAAATATGAAACGACCGTTTTTATTATTTGTTGCACTCTTTTTTTTGTGCCTTTCGCTGCGGGCACAGCCCGTAAAGGTGTTGTTGGTGACGGGGGGGCATGCCTATGACACTACCGCCTTTTTCCAACTTTTTGACGCCCTGCCGGACATTGATTACAGGCACATGGTCCAGCCTGAGGCCAATGAGGCGATCGCCGCGGGGAACGTAAAACAATTTGATGTGCTGGTTTTTTACGACATGTGGAAAATCATTTCGGAAAGGGAAAAACAGGCCTATATTGATCTGACCAGGGAAGGGAAACCCTTTCTTTTTTTACACCATTCACTGGCCTCCTACCAGCAGTGGCCGGAATTTGAACACATTGCAGGCGGGAAATACATTGAAAAAGGTCCGGACATTTCTTCCGGGGAGGCTTCCTCTTTTAAACATGACGTGTGGGTGGATATTGAAATTGCCGGTCGGGACCATCCGGTAACCCGCGGACTGGATGATTTCCGGTTGTTCGATGAGGTGTATGGCAACTTCAGTGTTTCCCCCGGGGTCCGGCCCCTTTTGAAAACAGATCATCCGGAGAGTTCACCCATCATTGGCTGGGTAAACAGGTACAATGCTTCCACCATTGTTTACCTGCAGCCGGGGCATGATTCCCATGCATACGGTTCCATCCCTTACCGGACGATTCTTGCCAATGCCATCCGGTGGTTATCCTCCGGCCCGCCGGAGAAGTAACCGCCTGCCGGAGTGGCGACTGCCGCCCGGCCCGGTTTGCCCTCCGTTCCTCTTCCCGGTCGAACCGGACTCCCTGTCCGTTCCCCGGGAAAAGAAATTTGAAAAAAATGTGCAGGTGATGTAAACCAAAAAAGATGCAGAAACGGCCCGGGAGGTCTGGGAGCATGGCGGTAAAAACGGGGAACTGCACGTTGTGGATTGAAAAAGAGCTTTTTGTAATATTTATTTCTGATAAAATTAATTTTTTAATGTTTTAAAAGTTTGTATTATGGAAGATGTAAAAAGAAAAAGGCTTTTCATTGCCAGTTGCCTGGCGCTGCTGGTAACAGCCATTACGTTTGCCATCAGGGCAAAAATTGAAGGGGTCTTCAGCACCGACTACGGATTAACCAAGGAGGAGGTGGGCTATGCCTTCGGTCCCGCCTTTTGGGGGTTTGCCCTGGCCATGTTTTTTGGCGGTTTTATCATTGACATTGTTAAAACGCGGACCATTGTGTGGCTCGCTTTCGGAATGCATTTGGTCGGGATCATCCTGTTGCTTTTAGCCAAGGACATGATCTCGCTTTTTATTGCCAATGTATTTATCGGTCTCGGCAACGGAAGTGTGGAAGCCGCCTGCAATCCCCTTGTGGCCACCATGTTCCCTGAGAAACGGACCAAGATGCTGAACCGGTTTCATGTCTGGTTTCCCGGAGGGATTGTGATTGGGGGTGTTTTGGCATGGCTTGTCATGGATCAACTGAACCTGCGCTGGGAGATTCTGGTAAGTCTTTTATTTATTCCGCTGGCGATTTACGGTTTTTTATTTTTGGGCCAGAAGATTCCTGAAACTGAGCGTGTTACAAGCGGCGTTTCCTATAAAGAGATGATCCGGAATGTCGGGGCGCCCATTACCATAACGGCCATGGTCATATTGATGATCTTTGCGGCATCGGTACCCTCGTTTAGCCTGGATACCGGGAGCATCGTCCCCTACATCATCGCCGGGGCAATAATCGTATTGGCCATTCTGGAAGGAAGGCTGGTCAACAAAGTGCATCTTCTGTTCCCTTTTGTCTTTTTTGCCATGCTGCTTACCTCCTCCACGGAGCTGGGAACCACCCAATGGATCAATGCGTTGCTTGAAAAGAACGGGATCAATCCCATGATCATTCTGGTGGTCGTTACCGGCATTATGGCTGTAGGCCGTTATTTCGCCGGATCCCTGATCCACCGGTTAAACACCACCGGGGTTTTGATCGGTTCCTCTGTCATTTCAGCGGCCGGATTGCTTCTGTTGAGCATTTCGACCGGCGCGGCGATGACACTGGCTTCGGCCGTTGTTTTTGCCATTGGTGTCTGCTATTTCTGGCCCACGATGATCGGAGCGGCATCGGAGTTCATTCCCAAGACAGGCGCCCTGGGCATGTCCATTCTCGGGGGGGCAGGATTTGTTGCCACCTCGATGGTTCTGCCCATTATGGGACGGTCCATTGAAACAGCCGGTCCGCAGATGACCCTCCGGAACATGGCGATACTTCCGGTGATCCTGATTGTTGCCTTTGTTGTATTCCATTTTATCGTGAAAAACAGGAAAGCGCAGCTCTGATCACACTTCAGAAGGTACCTGAAAGCACGAAGCTGATCTCCGCCACCCGCAAAAAAACCGGGAGAAGGCTGCTAATTTTTTCCTGTGCTGGCTTTCCGGCAGGATCCTTTCCTGCCGGCAGGCCAGGGGCAGGAGAGGGATCTCCCGGCAGGCGTATGGATACGCTTCGTGTTTTTTTTGAGTGAAGGGGGCAGGTTTTTGATCTTTCCGTTATTTTTGTGCCCGGAATCGTATTTTTTTTATGCTTTATACATTACTCATAGGACTTGCAGCCGGGGCCATTGCCGGCCTGATCATGCGGGGAAAGGGATACGGCTGCCTGCTGAACATCATTATTGGCATTATCGGTGCTTATGTGGGGCACTGGCTGCTTCCCGAACTGGGGGTTTATATCCGGCCGGGCCTGTTAGGCACCCTGGTAACCGCAGTAATCGGTGCCATTACATTTCTTTTTCTGGTCAATTTACTGAAAAAGATCCTGGACTTTTGAGCCCGGAAGGGAGGAAAATACCTGTTTAACCGGGGCAAAATTCTTTCATCCGTTATTGCATGTTTAATTTTTCAGCCATCTGGAGCAATACTTTTTTATGGCTGTATTCCGAGCAGTGTCCCTTCATGGGTGAAAACCGGATAACCGCATCGGACCGGGGATTGCGCATTTTTTTCAGCATTTCATCAAATGTCCGCAGGGCCGGGTTCAGGTAAAAATCATCCATATCGCCCATCCAGATCCAGAGTTTTCCGTTGATTTCGGGCCCCAGCCTTTTCCAGTTGGTCTCCACATAGTGTTTCAGGTCATATCTTTTCCAGTGCGCAGCTACCTGGTGATCTATTTTGCCGGTCACCGGATCAAACAGTGGTTTTGGCAATCCGTCATCTCCTTTCGGGCTGAAAAGCGCATTAAATGCACCGAACTGGCCGCCCGAGGTGATGTATGAATTGGTGTGCCCAAGCACGTTCTCATAACGGATAAACCGCTGTTGCGAGACCGAGGGTTCTCCGGTAATATCCCGGACAAGGGGCCGGAGGTACCCGTGCTCATTGTAAAAGGCATTTTCATCGCGGTAGATATTGATCAGCTGGAAGTTTTCAAAATCCACCGGATCGGGGCTGTACGAAAAGCAGCCCCCGAAGAAACCGGGGTAAAAAAGCTGCAAAGCCAGGGAGACCCAGCCGCCGGTGCTGCAGCCGTCAAGAAGCCGGGATTCAGGGGTTCCGCGTCCCCTGAACTTTTTTTCAATGGCGGGAATCAACTCTTCCACCAGGGCAGTTCCGTAAGGACCGCTGTTTTCAGAATTGAGCTGGTAGCAATCCCCGAAAGGGCCCTCCCCGTCAAGAAAAACGTTGATAATCCGCGGCGCCTGATCTGACTGCCACCAGCGGAGGAATTCCTGATCCCACTGCACGAACCGGTTGGCCCGTGTATAGCGGCCTCCGAAGCCGGCGATGTTATACCTGACAGGGTATTTCCGTTCCGGTTCTTCAAAAAAATCCGGAGGCAACAACACCGCGGCCTTCAGGTAAACATCCCTGTTCCAGAACTCCGAAAGGACGGGGCTTTTAAAATTCATCTCCCGCAGCAGGGGGTGTTCTTTCAGCTGCGGCGACTCCGTGATCTTATCCAGGAGGATTTTTACATGGAGATCGCCTTGGAGTTCAATAAATTCTACCTGGCTGTAAAAATTTCCCGGAGCATTAATTTGCGATGCTTTCCGGTTCTGATCCCATAATACCTGCAGGCGGTATTTCCCTTCAGGGATCTCATCCAGGGAGTCCTCGCTTGTGCCCGCCAGGGGTGTGCCGGCGTGAAAAGTGAAGACCTGTCCCGCTTTCCAGTTTTCAAGATTGGTGGCATATATCCTGGTTGACCCTCCGGGCCAGGTACTCAACCGGGGCTGATACCCACTGCTTCCGCTGATAAAGAGAAAGATCCTTCCCGAAGGGCGGGCCTTCTTCCTGAGATGCTCCGGGATCCGCGTTTCGACTGCTAAGGAACCCGTTTGCCCCTTTAGCTGATGGGCAAAAATAAAAAGAATGAGCAGAAGCAAATATTTTGCTTTTATCATGGGTCTATATTTTAAATTCTTTTTAGCCATGGGGTTTTCATCCGCTTCCCTCAGATTTGGCTGCTTCGTCATGGTTCGAAAAAGATTCAAAAAATTAAAAATAACAATTCTCCCGGTTTTTTGTACCGGAACGGTTATAAATCAAAAATTAATAACAGGGCAGCGGTTAATCCCGGTGAAGGAGTTTTCAATTTTAAACAATCTTTTAAAATTTGTTTCCGGCTGGGAATACGCTGAAATTATCGGGTAAATCGTGTTATATTTGCTGGTAAGTTGAACAAAAAAAAAGAAAATGGCTGAATACAAATACCAAAATCCTTTTCCCGTTTTAAAGGATGAAACTCCCTACCAGCTTTTAACCAGGGATTATGTGTCAACTGTTGAGCTGGACGGGCGGAAAATTCTGAAAGTGGATCCCAGGGGACTTGAACTGCTTGCCAAAAAGGCTTTTACGGATGTCTCCTTTTATCTGCGGCCCGGCCACCTCGAAAAACTGGCGCACATTCTTCAGGATCCTGAAGCGACCGATAATGACCGTTTTGTTGCACATACCATGTTGCTGAACCAGGTGATTGCTGCCGAAGGTGAGCTGCCTACCTGTCAGGACACCGGGACCGCCATTGTGATTGGCCGGAAGGGGGAGAATGTTTTTACCGGGGCGAATGATGCGAAACATTTGTCGCAGGGAATTTATGACACTTTTCAGGAGAAAAATTTAAGGTATTCGCAGGTGGTTCCCTTTTCCATGTTTGAAGAGAAGAATACAGGAACGAACCTGCCGGCCCAGATCGATATTTATGCCAGCGAAGGGGACAGTTATGAATTTTTGTTTGTGACCAAAGGCGGGGGATCGGCCAATAAAACCTTTTTGTACCAGCAGACCAAATCGCTGTTGAATGAGGAGAACCTGACAAAATTTGTCAAAGAGAAGATCATGGACCTGGGAACTTCTGCCTGTCCGCCTTACCACCTGGCCCTTGTGATCGGGGGTACATCGGCCGAAGCCACCCTGGCGGCTGTAAAAAAGGCGTCGGCGGGGTATTACGATCACCTTCCCACCCAGGGAAATGAGGGAGGCCAGGCGTTCCGTGATCCCGAATGGGAGAGGCGGGTAGAGCAGATCTGCCGGGAGAGCGGGGTAGGTGCGCAATTTGGCGGAAAATATTTTGTCCATGATGTGCGTGTGATCCGTCTGCCCCGCCATGCTGCCAGTTGTCCCGTGGGACTTGGCGTGAGCTGCAGTGCCGACCGCAACATCAAGGCAAAGATCAATGCCGGTGGAATTTTCCTGGAAGCGCTGGAAAAGAACCCCGCCCGTTTTCTTCCGAAAGAAACCCCCCATATGGAGCCGGCGGTGGATATTGACCTCGACCAGCCCATGGAAGCCATTCTGGAAGCGTTGTCCAAACACCCGGTAAAAACCCGGTTGAATCTGAACGGGACCCTCATCGTTGCCCGCGACATTGCCCATGCGCGGATCAAGAAGATGCTCGATGAAGGAAAACCCATGCCGGAATACTTTAAAAATCACCCCGTTTATTATGCCGGACCGGCAAAGACGCCCAAAGGGATGGCCTCGGGAAGTTTCGGACCCACAACGGCCAGCCGGATGGATCCCTATGTAGAAGAATTTCAGCAGCATGGCGGCTCTATGGTCATGCTGGCCAAAGGGAACCGCTCACAGCAGGTGACCGATGCCTGCAAAAAGAACGGGGGGTTTTACCTCGGATCGATTGGCGGACCCGCGGCTATTCTGGCTAAAAACAGCATCAAATCGGTGGAGGTGGTTGATTTTGAAGAGCTGGGAATGGAAGCGGTCCGGAAGATCACAGTTAAGGATTTTCCTGCCTTTATTATTGTGGATGATAAAGGGAACGATTTTTTTGAACAGTTATAGATAACCGCTCCCGGCAGGAAAATATGTATTTTTTGGGCAGGACCCCAACAATTAATGGGAACGATTTTTTTGAGGCAGGTCCGTTTCCGGTTCAATCAACCGAAAAGGTGATCTTTCTGATGGAAAAGGAATCGTTCCCCGAGAACAGAAGGTAAGCGGTTTTCCCGTCCCTGCTCATCCATTTGGTGGGTATCGAGGATGTTTCACCGGGACCGGTGTCCCATTCCCTTGTATAATACACCGTTTTCCAGGGTCCCCACGGATTGGAAGATTCAAAAATTCCGAGTCCTCCCCGGAACCGGGCTCCACTGTTTTCATCTGCCTTGGCGGACCGGATCGTTTGGCACCAGAGGTATTTCTTCAGTCCTTTACTGTATGTGATCCCTGAGCGGTAACATTTTGCAGGGTTGGTGAATACCGGCTCCCTTTTCCGGATATCTTCCGACCAAAGGGGAGTATGCCCTCCTTTTTTAAAACCGGCGAAGTATTCGTATTTCCGCCAGTTTTTGATCGGATCCCGGGGCACCCTTGCCAGCACAAAATGGTCGCTGTTTTTATAGGCACTTGCTTCCTCGTGCGAATAGATATAGATGTAATCATCCCGGGCCCCTTCGTAGTTTTTTCCAAAATTCAGAAAAACGGGGCAGCCAAAACTTTTCCTGAATTTCCAACCGGCCTGTTCCCATGTTTTTCCCTGGTCATGCGACCACATAAGCCGGGCGTTATCTGCGTTTCTCACCAGCATGTATAGGATTCCGTCAACCATCAGCAATCCGCTTGCTTTTTCCCCCGATCTTCCCGCACCCACGCGCTCTCCGGTACGGGACCGGATATTGGTTCCTTTCATGTTGGGGGGATCTCCGGATACTTTGGCAAGGCCCAGACTGAGTTTTATTTCCGCTGGCGGGGTAAAGCCCCAACCATCGCCGTATGCCGTATACAGATTGCCGTCTTTGCCCCAGGTGGCCGGAAAATTATCACTGCCTTCAGCCATTCGCCGTATCGAATCTTCGGGAGCAAATTTCGCAGTGATATGGCTTCTGGGATAAGGAGGTTCTTCGATGGCATCCATAAGGGTATTCAGGAGGTATTTTTCCGCTCCCAGCCAAAACCCCTCTCCCTTTGTTTGGTTGGAAAGGTTATCGCCCATTCGGACAACCACCATGTCCAGGGAGGGAATAACAAAAAGGTGTTGGTTTCCCGCCCCCGCCCCGGCAAAAGCATCGCGCGGCACATGATCCCAGATCCCGTCGTAATTGCAGTACCAACCGGCCGTTGTCGCCGGGACCGGGTTGTTTTTTCTCCGGATATTTCCGGTAAACTCCGGGGGACCATTGGTGGGTAGTGCTGTTCCTGCATAGCTGGTTACTTTTTTCACTGCGGAGGCATCAATGACCTGCTTCCCCTGCCACTCCCCTTTGTGGAGCATTAGCCGTCCGATCCGGGCAACAGCCCGGGCAGTGAAATTCGCCCCGCCCCAGCTGGGTACGAGTTGCAGATTCCCGGTTTCAAATGTTTTCCCATAGCCGAGGTTATATTCATTTTCCTCTATGCCAATGGGCTCATAAATGCATTCCTTCAGGTAAGATCGAATATTGCTGTATTGGGAATCTTTTAGTGCTGCTGTTACTGCGTATGTGAGCATGGCGATGCCAGGGTTACTATAGGCATATTTTTCCCCGGGGGTAAAGATAACGGGAGCCTTTTCCCGTGACACAAAAAACGGGTTGGGGTCCTGCCTCCAAAATGCCCCTTTCCAGCCCGGAAGGTCTGAATGCATGTTCGCATCCGCTGGCATTGCTTTTTGTTCCTCCGGAGTTGCTTCCGCATCTTCAATACCGGATGTGTGGGTGGCCAGGTGCCGGATGGTAATGTTCTGTTTGATCCCCTGTTTTTTCCATGGCGGGATGTAATGACAGGCAGCTTCATCCAGGGTGATAAAACCGTCACTGATTGCAGCTGCTAACGACATGCCCCCCACCAGGGCTTTTGCAAGGGAAGCTGTATGATGCAGACTGGAGCTATCTTCCCAACCAGGGGCGAACCACTCATGAATAATTTTATCATTTTTAATGATCAGTAGTTTTCGGGTGCCCTTTTCAGCTAAAGTGCGTGTCATGGCATTCAGTTTTGATGAGGAGATGCCCTGACTTTCAGGGGAGGCATGTTTCCACCGGAATCCGGGGGAGGCAGCAGTTGATGGATCCCTGCTTTCACCCATGGGTTGTGATTTAGAAAGAAGTGCTGTACAAAAAAGAATGATGGGGAGAAACTGCAAAAGTGATTTTTTAAAAAACATGATTTTCGGGTTTTGGGTTTCCTTACGGAGTGCCCCCTTCTTTTTCTGTAGAGTAAAAATAGGCAATTTAAAGCAAATCAAAAGCCCGGGCGACCATTTTATTGTCATTAAAGATAATTCCCCCTTTTTTTTTGCAGCAACCATCCCTGTCATTTCCGGGAAATGAAAAGAGGCGGAGGGGCAGTATTTCAAATCCGCTGCCGGAGGAATCATTTCCTGCTCTGTGGTTCCGGGGGAAGCGGGTAAACGCATTCAGCTTTTTTAAAATTAATATAAATTGAAGGGGAGCTGTAGCTTCCATGGTTTTTCCCTGTTCTTTTCCCTGTTTTTTTCTTATTTTAGTGAGCAACAAGGGGAATGATACCGTTTGGCCAGAACTTGTCAATAATTTATTTAACCTATAACCGATGAAACAGAAATACATTTTTTTACTCCTTCTTTTTCTTCCTTTTGGTGTTTCTGCCCAGTTCTTTAAAGTGTATCCCTATCAAACGGCGGAGGCAGGGGAGAAGGAGTTGGTTTACTGGTTCAGCGCGATCGGGTCGGATCATGAATACAGCTTCTTTGGTGACATGGTCGACCGGAACGGACTAACAGCCCATTCGATCGAACTGGAATACGGGTTGAGCAACAAATGGACCGCCGGTTTTTACCTTGATTTTGAACAACCGAAGGGAGCCAACCTGCGTCACATAAAAACAAAAGCGCTGATGTTTCACGGGCGTTTTTGGGAAAAAGGGGAGCGTCCGGTGGACCTGGGATTGTATGTGGAATACATTTTTCCACGGAAAGCTTATAAAAATGCCGAACAGTTGGAGGTGAAATGCATTCTTGAAAAAGATATCGGATTTCACTCCCTGGTGCTGAACCCCACCTTTGAGAAGAATGTCAGCGGTCCCGATGTGGAGGAAGTTGGCTAATACCTCTAACCCCGATTGCTTT
>JAGYMR010000329.1 GCA_018400515.1 Tangfeifania sp. | reverse complement strand
GTGTACAATATTCCGGAAATACTGGAGAAATATCCGTCCGATCCCCTGAGCCCGGATAACCCTGGCTGGGGCCCCGTAAATGCCGCTCATCACTGGGGAGAACCGGAATACGGTTATTTTCGTTCGGAAGATCCCTGGGTGCTTCGTCATGATTTACAAATGCTCAGCAATGCGCACGTTGATTTTCTCTATTTTGATGTAACCAATGCGGTCATCTACCTGGAAACGGTGAAAGCACTTTGCGAAGTATCGATGGAAATGCGGGCTGACGGGATTTATACACCTCAAATCGTGTTTACGACCCATGCCAAAAGCGGGCGTACCGTTAATAAACTTTACGATGAATTTTATTCCCACCGGTTATTTGAGGAGCTCTGGTTTCACTGGGAGGGGAAGCCCCTGATATTGGGGGATCCCGATGATCCGGAGTTAAGGCCGGAAGTGAAGGATTTTTTCACGATGAAATTTTGCTGGGCCTGGACCGATGCAAAGAATGAGCCGGATCACTGGCAGTGGATCGATGAATATCCCCAGGATTATGGCTGGAGCTCCGATCCGGGTGTTCCCGAACAGGTGCCTGTTGCTACCGCTTCCCATCCAACGAATACGATGGGTAAAAGTTTTCATGATGGCAACCAACCCCCTGTGGATGAACATTATCTGACGGAATTTACCGGTCAGGGGCTTCATTTTGCCGAGCAGTGGGAAAGGGCGCATGAACTGGATCCGTCTGTTGTGATGGTTACCCAATGGAATGAATGGATCGCTGGAAGATTCATCTGGGAAAATGGAAATGGAATATATGCCGGAAGACCCATTGAGAAAGGAGATTCCTATTTCGTAGATGCATTCACACAGGAGTTTAACCGCGATATGGCGCCGATGAAGGGCGGGCATACAGACAACTATTATTACCAGTTGATTTCAAACATCAGAACGTTCAAAGGAATGTCAGCACCTGAGCCCCCTTCAGAGGGGAAAACCATTGTCCTGGATGGTGTTTTTGCAGAGTGGACTGCTGTAAAACCGGTTTTTGAAGATCCCCCCGGGGATGCCATGCACCGGGACTTTGCCGGGTACGACCCAACCACCACCTTCACCAATACCACCGGCAGAAATGACATCATTGAATCGCGGGTTACATATGATGATAATCGTATTTATTTCTACGTTAAGACAAAAGATAATATATCTGCGTATACCGATCCAAACTGGATGCTGCTTTTTATCGATGCCGATAAAAATAAGGATTCCGGCTGGGAAGGTTATGACTGGATGATAAATAAATCGACACTTTCAGATAGCCAAACAAGTCTGCAAGAATATAACGGAAACGGCTGGGACGAACCCTCAACTATAAACTATACAGTAAATGGCAATGAAATGGAGATTGGGATACCCCGTGCGCTATTAAATATGGAGGAAGGGAAACCGGATTTTTATTTCAAATGGGCTGATAATATGCAAAACCCGGATGATATTACCGCATTTTTCACCGATGGCGACGCAGCGCCTGACCGGCGTTTTAATTTTTACTTTAATCCGGATGTAAATACTGGCCTGGAGGAGAATAAATCAGATACTGACATTCCTGAAATTTACCCAAATCCGGCCAGAAATAGCGTTCATATAAAAACTCCGGGGTTATCAGAAGTCGAAGTCTATACGATTAAAGGACAAAACATTTATTCAGAGACTGTTAAATACGGGTTTCATGAAATAGATGTAAGTGATTGGGAAAAAGGATTTTATATAGTGAAAATAAACTATTTAAACCAAATTTACAATCAGAAACTCATTGTAGAATAATTTAAAAACATAAAAAGATGACGAAACAATTAGGTTGATGGAACCGATTCCACACATAAAAGAAAAAATGAACAAAAGGTTGATCCCGGAACTTCGGAAAAAAATAAAAATCAGGTGTTTCTGAACTAAAAAAAAGATTATTCCTAACTTTGTTTATTCGTTCGATAAAACGGGATATTTTTGAAAAAAATGAATAAAATAATCTGCCGGAAACCGAAGGCACTTTTCCTCTTTTTGTTACTTACACCAGCGCTTTATGCCCAGGGGGTCTTTCCTTTATGGGATAGCGGAACAAAAATGCCGGTGAAAAATAATATTCCGGTGCTTGAGAACGTAACCTTCTCGGTCATCAAACCCTATGAATTTGAAAAAGATGGCTATCGTTTTTTACACGGCGTTGCAATTATCTGGCATAAAGGCAAGCTATATGCTTCCTTCGGCCACAATAAAAACGGAGAGAACACAGTAACCGAGGAAGCCAACTACCGTGTCAGCAAAGACGGCGGCCTGACCTGGGGACCGCTCAAAAAAATCGGTGGCGGGGGACATGTAGCTGTCAGCCATGGCGAGTTCCTTTCTCATAACGACTCCCTGTGGGCATTTCAGGGGGAGTATGACGGGATCATGCAAAACCTGCGGATGCGTGCTTTTTTGCTGAAGGCCCGGGAGAGTCGCACCCCAAGGCACAACTAGCTTATCCGCACGCAGTTGAACACGAGGGGAAACTTTATGTGGGCTATTCCAATAACGGGGGAAATGTTGGCCGGGCACCGGGAGAAGGCCGGGAATTATGGAATAACAACAGCGCAGAACTGGCCATTATTCCATTGGAAAAAATTACAGGCCGTTAAACAGTCCTGTTCCCGGTAAGCGATAAAGCAGAAGGAATACAGATACCCCCGGAATGACAAAAACAAGCAGGGCAGAAGTCCTGAAACATTGAGAAAAAATGGAATGAAAAAATATTCATCACAAACCAAAACACTATGAAACGAACCCCGACAAG
>JAGYMR010000328.1 GCA_018400515.1 Tangfeifania sp. | reverse complement strand
AGACCTTACAGGTAGTATGAATTACTTGTTGACATTTATCGGTCAGGGATAGTATATTTTTAAAGATATACATTTACTAGGAGGATATATTAATGGGTAGCGTAGTCAAAAAAAGACGGAAAAAGATCACGAAACATAAACATCGTAAGTTGAAAAAGAAGATGCGGCATAAAAACAAATAAGATTGGCACCTACCTTATTTTTAATATAAAAGGCAGCCTGTTCGTAGACAGGCTGCCTTTTTGTGCCACTTGAAAATGATGCTCCCGGCCGTTATACCGATTCCACGCCGGCTACTTCCGGAATTTCTTTTTTAAGAACCTTTTCTATTCCCATTTTAAGTGTCATTTGTGACATGGGGCAGCCTTTGCATGCCCCGGTAAGTCTCAGTTTCACAATGCCGTCCTCGCCTACATCGACCAGTTCGACGTCTCCGCCGTCCGCCTGGAGTGACGGGCGCACTTTCTGCAATGATGCTTCTACTTTATCACGTAACATAGGTTCTGTATTCTCCTTTCAGATGTGGTGAAAATGCAGAGCCGCATTTTCCAACTATTAGTGTTATTTATTAAAATAACACAGCATGAGGGTTACCGCCACCCAAAAAGACGCACCACCCTGGAATCAAGATAACAAGCCAGGCCTTTTGAGGATCCCGGAGACCATCCCATCGATTGTTGCCAGACATCATCGCTTTCCATGCACAGATAAAGACCCAGGTTTGGATGCCAGGCGTTTAATTTTTCTGACAGAGCGCGGTAAAGCTCTATGCGTATTGGTTTAAAATAACGCATTTTACCGTCCAGGCCGGTTACGAATTCACCGTCCAGGATGCAGGTTTTTGGATGCCGCCTCCTGATCACCGTTTTGAGGGGCGGCATGTAACGCATCGATCCCATGCTTATCCAGATCACTCTTTTCGGGTCAATGGTTGAATCCAGCATGTCCACTGTTCGGGCATAGCCCTCTTCCCAGCCTTTGTGAACAACCATGGGGTCGAAATGAAATCCTACGATGAAACCTTCCGCCTGGCACCTTCGGGCCGCTTCGAGCCTGTCCCGGAGCGGCGGCGCCCGATGTTCCTCCCTGGACGAAATATAGGAACTGTTCAGCGACCATGAAATTATTATTCGATCTCTTTCGGATGTTTTCAGAACGCCGTCTATATTGTCGGTTTTTGTTTTCAATTCCAGAATAGCGTTTTTCCGGGTGGAAAACATCGGGATCAGCATCTGCGCCCACCCTGTCAGATGATCCAACGCAAGGCTGTCGGTGAATTCCCCCGTGCCTATACGGTATATTCGGTCAGGGTTTGAATCGACTTCATGGAGTACTGCTTGTATTTGTTCATCCAGGTTTGTGAAAACCCTGAGATTGGGATTGTTGAAATATGATTGCAAAATGCAGTAACTGCAGTCCATCGGGCAATTCGTGCCGACATTGAGAATCTGATAACCACAACATATGTAATTTTTGGTGCCGGGACAGGGTTTAAGAAATTCCCCTTTGTACGACAAGAGATGGAGCACATCTTTACCCATATCGCGAGTGGCCCCTTCGATCTCATTTTTGTCTGAACCCCCGCCTCCAACCCGTTTAACAGGCACCCTGCCGTTCATGCCTGGTAGGATTCTCGAACCGATTCCCTGGTCACCGGCATCTTGTTCAACAACGACACTACTGATACGTGGCTTATATGACGTCATCGGCATCACCATCCCAGGGCCGTGCGACTTTTTCCAGGGGAAGCCCGAGCAGTCGTTGAACAACTTTTTTTAAATGGGCACCGTTTTTGAACCTGATTTCCATTTTAAATTCTGAAGGTTCGAAATGCTCAGGATCGGCTATTTCCACTTCGCGCGGAAGTTTCAATGAATCGATCTCAGATTTAAAGCGTTTCTCTGCGCGATAAAGCACAGGGTAGCGAATGCGCCTGCAACAATCCAGGAAGGCACGCGCTTTTTGAGGGGTATTCATCGCTTCATCTTCGAGAACCTTTTTAAAGGTGTCTTCACCGATTAATTCGGAAACGGGTTTGTGATCTCTTAATGTAATATCTGATATCAAATCGAATATTTGAAGTTGCTGGTTGATGTTAAACTTTATTTTTGAAAACAAATCGCATAAGGCCAGTCGATCCTCATGCGGAAAATCAAGCAGTCCCTCAACCGACTTCACCGGCATGCGCCCGGAAGCCACCGCATGCTTGATGTGGTCGTCCAGTTCGGTGTCTATCGCCCTGTAAAGGTCGAGCGTTGGTTCATGGGAAGGCAGGCCCAAATCCGGCATAAACCGGGAGAGAACTTCCCGCCGCGGAAAAAGAGAAGATAGGCGACTGCAGCTCATGGCCTTTTCCACCGGGTTCAGGCTGCGAGTAGCGACATTGTCGTAAAAGTTAAAAAGCATGCATTTTTCGCGCGACAAGGATCCGGGCAAAACAACACATGGGATGCTGGTGCATCCGAGTTCCTTCAGCGCAAAAATTCTTCTGTAACCGCACACGATATCCATAATTCCGTTTTCACCCGGGTATACGATAGGTGGATTCAGCAAGCCGGTTTCCTTTATGGATTTCAAAAGGGGGCCCGGGTCGAAATCGAAACTCATACGAAAAATACCTTGATCCGCAGCAAGAATTTTTATATCGATTCGTTTTTGCGGCCCATAAATGTTTTCGGGGAATTGAATCGGCACATTACACCTCCGTTTTTTCTTTACACGATCGACAATGTTCATAATCATAAGGCCGCTGGACGTAATAGTAAACTCACAAGGTTGCATTTTGCAGCAAAAAGTGGGAAAGGTTGGTACAGTTAATGAAA
>JAGYMR010000327.1 GCA_018400515.1 Tangfeifania sp. | reverse complement strand
TGGGTAAGCTTGAACCAGGCCCTGGCAAAAGCATCGGCAAATTCTTCCGGGTTTTCATAAAAACGCCTTGCAATGGGTTCATAAACCGGATCCATTCTCAGGGCCAGGTCGGTGGTCAGCATCATGGGAGCATGCCGTTTGGAGGGATCGTGTGCATCGGGTACTGTTTCCGCACCTGCATCCCCTTTGGGTTTCCACTGATAAGCACCGGCCGGACTTTTAGTCAGTTCCCATTCAAATTCAAACAGGTTCCGGAGGAAGTTGTTGCTCCATTGGGTGGGGGTTTGGGTCCAGGCTCCCTCGATCCCGCTGGTGATAGTATCTCCGGCGTTTCCGCTACCCATGGTGTTCTTCCAGCCAAGCCCCTGTTCCTCAATAGGAGCAGCAGCCGGTTCACGGCCAACATATTTATCCGGATTGCCGGCACCATGGGATTTTCCAAAGGTATGTCCACCGGCGATCAGGGCAACGGTTTCCTCATCATTCATGGCCATCCGGGCAAAGGTCTCGCGAATGTCGCGTGCGGCAGCAAGCGGATCGGGATTTCCGTTGGGGCCTTCGGGATTGACATAGATGAGTCCCATCTGGACGGCAGCCAGGGGATTCTCCAGTTCGCGGTCGCCTTTGTATCGTTTGTCGCCCAGCCACTCGGCTTCAGCACCCCAGTAAACGTCTTTTTCCGTCTCCCAAACATCTTCACGGCCGCCTGCAAAGCCAAAGGTTTTAAAGCCCATGGACTCCAGGGCGCAGTTGCCGGCCAAAACCATCAGGTCGGCCCAGGAAAGCTTCCGGCCATATTTCTGTTTGACCGGCCAAAGCAACAGGCGCGCTTTGTCCAGGTTGGCATTGTCGGGCCAGCTGTTGAGCGGTTCAAAACGCTGGGTGCCGGTACCTGCACCTCCGCGTCCGTCACCAATGCGGTAAGTCCCGGCACTGTGCCAGGCCATCCGGATGAAAAGCGGTCCGTAATGCCCCCAATCCGCAGGCCACCAGTCCTGCGAGTTGGTCATGACCTCGAAAATATCCTTCTTGACTGCTTGCAAATCAAGGGATTGAAACGCCCGGGCATAATCGAAATCCGGATCCATCGGATCCGATAACGATGAATGCTGGCGAAGAATTTCCAGGTTCAACTTGTTGGGCCACCAGTCGCGGTTGGATGTGCCTCCGCCCGCACTGTGCCGGCCGGTATTGCCGCTAGCCGGGCTTTTTCCTTCACTCATTTTTTTGCGGGAGCCATGCGGCGATGAACTCGAATGTTGATGATTTTCCATTTTTAAATCGGTTTATATTTATTTTGTTTTTGCAATTTTTTTTGGTCTGTTTCAAATGCCACCGGCACGTAGCTACCAGCGACTTCGGATCACGAACTAATCTTTTGTTGATGAAATCAAATAATATCTTTCATTATCCCCTTAACCGGCCAATCATTTTGAACCGGTCAAAGGAAACTTCTTATTCTGCAACAAGATACAAATGTTTTCCAAATACCAGGCAATCAGATCTTCTTTTCACTGTAACCCCCCGCTTCCCTCTGAAAGGGCCACTGTTCCGAAAAGATTCCCGGTTAATATCCCTCTTCCATTTAAACAAAAGATTCTTGCGATTGTTTGGCTTTCGCTACATGATTTATTGGTTTTTAAAAATGGGAATTTTTCTTTTCCATGATTTTTTTTCCGGGCCCCTCAGGGGAAAGACATGGATTCTGCTCGTCCATTCCGGTGAAAGGTTTTTGCAGATAAAGCATTTTTCGGAACGGCAGTTCCCGGCCGGTAAAATTTTTTGCGGGTCTTGCTGTTTTTTTCAACCGCCGGTCTTCCGGGGGTCAATAGGTTGTTTCTATCGGCCCTTCATTATTATTGATTGAAATTTTTGCGGGCATAATCATTTGTTTTATACTTTTGCAGTTCAAAAAAATACAGCTATGTTTAAACCATTGGATATTAATGAAAATGAAGGGGAAAAAGCCCCGCAGGCAACAGAAGTTGAGCGCGTTAAATGTTTGATCATCGGTTCGGGACCTGCCGGATACACAGCGGCGGTTTATGCAGCCAGGGCTAACCTGGAGCCCGTGCTTTATGAGGGTCTCCAGCCGGGCGGCCAGTTAACCACTACCACCGAGGTGGAAAATTACCCGGGTTATCCGGAAGGAGTGACGGGTCCCGTAATGATGGAGGATTTTAAGAAGCAGGCAGAGCGGTTTGGTGCGGATGTGCGCTGGGGAATGGCGACTCAGGCTGAACTGACAGGGAACATTCATAAGGTTTGGATCGACGATAAAAAGATCATTGAGACAGAGGTCCTGATCATTGCGACCGGTGCAACCGCCAAGTACCTGGGGCTTGAAGATGAGAAGAAATATGCCGGGGGCGGTGTTTCGGCCTGTGCCACCTGCGATGGATTTTTCTACCGCGGAAAGGATGTGGCTGTGGTCGGCGGGGGCGATACCGCCTGTGAGGAGGCGCTCTACCTGGCTGGGTTGTGCAATAAGGTCTATATGATCGTCCGCCGGGATGTCTTCCGTGCTTCCAAAGTGATGGCCAACCGTGTGCTGAATACATCCAACATTGAAGTACTCTGGAAACACCAAACCAAGGGCCTTTTTGGAGACAACGGGGTGGTGGAAGGAGCTACCCTCTACAAAAATAAAGGGGAGGAGAATGAAGAAGAGGTGAAAATAAAGATTGACGGCTTTTTCCTGGCCATCGGGCATAAACCCAACTCCGATATATTTAAAGATTACCTCGAAACCGATACCATCGGTTACATCGAAACCATTCCCGGGACATCCAAAACAAATATTCCGGGCGTATTTGCCTGTGGTGA
>JAGYMR010000326.1 GCA_018400515.1 Tangfeifania sp. | reverse complement strand
ACTTCCGAAAAATCAAAAGTTATTTGCACCGCTCGGTCCCGGGCCTCGGCCCGGGGGGAACACTTCCAAGGAAGTTATTCAATTTACTTTCTGCAAAAATACCGCCGCGGCGGAATAAATCGCTTTTTACGAGACCATCAATATTCCTCTACAAAAAATATGCCAGCGGTTTAGCAAATGGAGGCCTTCAGCTGGCGCGGATTATGATTATTCAGCAGCCTTTTGCTAAGCTCCGTCCGGAGATTTTTGAAACGGTCCCTGCCAGGAATTTTTACAACCTATAAAAAAAATATCGATAATTTGGGTTAATACAATATCGGGGCCATGAATTTTTTCATAGCGCAGTGCGTTTGGACTTCAAACCTTGCTCCGGCATCTTCAATCCATGGCCTTGTGCCGGGCATTGCTTGAATTTCAGCCGGGTATTCTTATGATAAATACAGGGGCGGGAAAGAGACAAGTAAATCTGCATGCATCCATCGCACCCTGGGGCAAGGACCTGCTGCGGAGCGTTCTGAAGAAAAGGAGGAATCATGTTTACTGATATTCTGGTGGCTACGGATTTGGTTCGCGTTTCCGATAATGGGGTGATCGCCGCTGCAAAACTGGCCGAACAATTCGGTGCAAAACTACACATTTTGCATGTTCTGGAGTCCAGTGATGCCCGAAACCGGAGAAAATTACATCATTTTATCACAGGCGAGGTGATAAGCACCAGTGAAGCCTATGAAAAACAGGTGCAGGATGAAATTCATACCATTTACCGCCAGATTGTGCCTTCTCCTGTTGAGGGTGACATCCGGGTGGTTCCAGGGTTCCCCTGGGAGGAGATTCTTCGGTGGTCCCGGGAGCTAAATGCCGGTCTGATTGTGATGGGACCCCATTCCGCCCGTGCCGAAGAAAAGGGCGTGGTCCGGGTGGCGGGTAAGATCGGCAGTACGGTGGAAGGAGTGGTCACCCGGGAGGATTGTCCGGTGATGATTATTAATCCTTCAGTTGAACTCGAATCCGCAGAGTTTAAACGGATTGTCGTAGGCATTGATTTTTCCGTATCCTGTGAATGCGCCCTGGCCTTTGCTGTTCAACTGGCAAGGAAGTTTGCCGGTCAGGTCTTTCCTTTTCACATGATTCCCGTGCCGCCGTATCCCAAATATTCCCATGAAAATTACATGGCGGATCTATCCTCTACAAAGGATCGGCTTGAGGATTTCTGTGCTTCCTTCTTTGATGATGTGGCGCACGAATGTATTGTCTGGGGCGGCGCGCTGCCCCATCAGGAAATCATTTCCTGTGCGGAAAAAAAGGGGGCGGATCTCATTGTCATGGGCTCGCACACAAAGGAAAAACAGGGCAAATGGTATGCCGGAAGCGTTGTGGAGCGAACCGCCTTTCGGGCGGTCTGCCCGGTGGTTGTGGTAACGGATCCCAAGGCTCTGCTGCCCTGGGAGAGCAAAGATCTGCCCGATTCGCATATCGGGGAGCCAAAGGACCGGATGATTCATGTAAGGGTTTAACGCGCTTTCGTAGTCTTTGAAAGTGTCAAGGCCTGCCTTGCGCTGCGTTTCTTTCCCGTTTAGGGGCCGAACGAAAGGGGACAGGCTCAAGCCTGTCCCCAAGAATGCGGCTGCTTTCAATCAGCGACCTGGATGATACAGTTTTCAGTACCGAATTGATTCCGGCACCGTTCTTTGCCCTCCGGGTCCAGACGCCATTTTCCATCGACTTGAAATTTGTACTCGTAGCGGCCCGGGGCAAGCATAACCGTCTTTTCCCATAGGTCATCCGGTTTTTTGTTCATGGGATGCCTGTCCGGATCCCAGTTGTTGAAATCCCCGAGAAGGCTTACGCGCTTGGCTTCCTTTGCGTGGAGTTGAAATTTAATTCGCCTCTTTCCTTTATTTTTGTTTGCCATTTTTATGCCTCCACCTCAAATCATGGGGTTTTATATAATCCAGACCGTATGATATCTTCCGAGCTGAACCACTTTTTGACAGACTCTTCCCATAAAAAATTCCTGTACTCTGGAATGCCCCCGTCGACCAACGGCAATACTGCTGTAATTTTCGGTTTCAGCCTCCTTCACGATGGATCCGGCGCGGGAATGCACACCTGTGACAATCTTTTCCGTAATATTTTCCGGCTTAACGCCGCCGGCTTGGAGTTTTGCCCGCAGGGTTTGAAAATGTTCATGCATCTTTTCTTCTGCAGCTGTAAGGCTTGCATCGGGCATGGCAAATTCAGGATTTTCAGGAAAATTGCTACCAAAGCCCCGGATGACGTGGATAAGGCCAACGGCGTAATCATAGCCGCCAAGATATTCAGCAACATATTCCACTGCCCGCACAGCCTGATCTGATCCGTCCACCCCAATGAGGATTTTTTTGTTTTGCGCCTTTCGGCCGGCTACCTGAATCGGGAGAAAGCTCAGGTGGTTGAGCAGTTTTGTAGCGATACCTCCCATCGACACCCCTTCCAGTTGTCCCATGCCGCGCCGGCGAAGCACAACCGACTTATAGCCCCGCTGCGCCTCCGTCAGGATATCCCGGGCGGTACCTTTTTCCCGATTGTGAATGTTTATTTCAACCACGGATGAGTCAAAGCCTGCATCAAACAGCCGCTTCCGGGCAAGCTCCATGTATTCTTCTATCTTTTGCCTTTTTTCTCTCTCCCAGGCTTTAAGTTCGTGATAGACGTGGACGCTTGCCGGTTCTTTTTCCAGATCCCAGTAGCTCTCCGGGATGCCTGTGAAAACATGGTAGAGAACAAGTTTCATTGATTGAAACATGGGCATGCTGATCAAGTAGTCAACCGTCATCAGGGACCGCTGAGATCCAT
>JAGYMR010000325.1 GCA_018400515.1 Tangfeifania sp. | reverse complement strand
ACCACGCAATATTTCCTTTACCTGTATTACCATGATCTTGAATTCATTGAAGAGATGTATCCCCATAATGTAAAGTGGATGAAAAAAGCCGCCAGACTCCATCCCGACGGACTGGTCACCCAGGGATTGGGTGACCACGAATCGCTGGAGCCTGTTCCTGTTGAACTGACCGGCACGGCACACTACTTGTGGTCTGCCCGCATTATGGCGGAATTTGCTGCATTGATGCAGGATGAACAAAACCTGCAAAAATACAGCCAACTGGCACAAAAGCTGGAAAGAAAAATGAAGGAAGAATTCTGGGATTCCCCCTTCCAAAAGCCGGTAAACAAACAGACCTTGTTCGCCACCCTCCTTTACCATGACATCATTCCCGGGGCAGAAAAGAAGGCTGCTGTGGACTCCCTGCTCAAAGCAGTCGAAAACGGAATATCAGGCCATTTCACCACAGGCATTTTCGGCACGAAATACATCCTGGAAGCATTGTCGGAGCACGTTTCTCCCGGGAAAGTATTTGACATTGTAAACAGCACACAGTTCCCCGGCTGGGGTCATATGATTGAAAATGGCGCCACTACCCTTTGGGAAACCTGGAAAGAGAGCGACAATACTTACTCCAACTGCCATCCAATGTTTGGCACCGTTACTGAATGGTTCTACCGCTGGCTGGGAGGCATTCAGCCCGATCCTGAACATCCCGGGTTCAAAAAATTCACCCTTTCCCCTTTTGTTCCTGAAAACCTGAATCAGGTGGATTGCAGCTACCTCAGCCCCCACGGTGAAATTCATTCAGCCTGGAAAAAAGAAAACCGAGCGTGCATTTACCATTTCCAAATTCCACCTGGAACCACAGCCGCAGTTAAACTGAAAGTCAAACCAGAGCAGCAAATTACCCTAAAAAAGAGCGGTGACCACACCTTCAACCCTCAAACAATTCCAGGCCTTAAAAGCGGAAGCTTCGAACTGAATAACGGAGAATATAAAATAACGATAAAATAAAACAATCCAATGAAACTTCTCAATGTAAAAATTTCCCTGGGGCTCCTAATCATCTTGCTCCCTTTCTTGATTTCCTGCTCCAGGCAGGCCTCCGATTCCAGTGACAACCTCGAGAGCCTCGAACAACAGTTCAACAACCCGGGAAAGGAGTACCGGTCTGCCCCGCTCTGGGTCTGGAATGACGATATGAACAACGAAACCATTGACTTTATGCTCGGGCAGCTTAAAGACAAAGGGTTTGGCGGAGCCTTCGTTCATCCGAGACCAGGCCTCATCACCGAATACCTGTCTGATGAATGGCTGGAATTGTTCAAATACAGCGTAGAAAAAGGCAGGGAACTGGATATGAACATCTGGATTTATGATGAAAATTCCTACCCCAGTGGTTTTGGCGGAGGACATGTGCCTGCCCAAATGCCCGAATCCTATAACCAGGGACAGGGACTGCAGATGACACAACTGGAAGCCTTCCCCGATACCGTGCCCGACTGCTTCATGTGCCTCATGGAGTCGGAGGGAAAATTCACCGACATTACCTCAGAAATGGCAGGGTTCACCGGAAAAACAGGCCCCTTTTACCTGTTCGAAAAAACCTATTACGGACAGTCTTCCTGGTTTGGAGGCTATTCCTATGTTGACCTGCTGGTTCCGGGAGTAACCCAAAAATTCATGGACATTACCATGAGCGGGTATGAAAAGGTTGCCGGAGAGGAGTTTGGGAATCTGGTGCCTGGTGTGTTTACCGATGAGCCGGAAATACCCACCCCCGGAGGAATGCGATGGACGCCCGATCTCTTTGATGTGTTCAGCGAAAAATGGGAATATGACCTCAGGCAACACCTCCCATCCCTTTTCCTGGAAGTGGGAGACTGGAAAAGAATAAGGCACAATTACATCGAAACCTTGCTGCAAATGTTCATCGACCGGTGGTCCAAGCCCTGGTTTGAATATTGCGAACAAAAAAACCTCGACTGGACCGGGCATTACTGGGAGCATGGGTGGCCCAACCTTGCCCAGGGCGGAGATAACATGGCCATGTACTCCTGGCACCAGATGCCCGCCATTGACATGCTGTTCAACCAGTTCAACGAAAATTCACCCTGGGCGCAGTTTGGCAATATCAGGGCAGTGAAAGAAGTGCGTAGTGTAGCCAATCAAATGGGCTATGATCGAACCCTCTGCGAAACCTATGGCGGAGGCGGCTGGGAGGTGACGTTCAAAGACCTTAAAAGACTGGGCGACTGGACTTACGTACTCGGAATCAACTTCATGAATCAGCATTTGTCGCATTCCACTCTCGAAGGTGCCCGGAAATATGATTATCCACCCGTTTTTACCTACCACTCCCCCTGGTGGCCGCATTATAAACCCCTGAATGACTATTTCGCCCGGTTATCGGTTGCCCTTTCCCTGGGAGAACAACAAAATGACATCCTGATCCTTGAACCCACCACTACCCTTTGGAACTACTACTCCTATGTGAAAGGCAATGAAAAAGGCAATGAAATCGGGAAGGAATTTCAGGCTTTTGTGACAACCCTCGAAAAAGCCCGCTCCGAGTATGACCTGGGATCGGAAAACATCATCAAAGACAGGGGCAGCGTGAGCAACGGCAAATTCACCGTTGGAGAAAGAAGCTACTCTAAAGTAGTTATTCCGCCCATGGTTGAAAATATCGAACAATCCACTTTTAATCTTTTAACTGAATTTACACAACAAGGGGGTAAACTGGTGACATTCTCCTCTCCCAACAGGCTGAGCGGACAAAAAAGTGATGAAGTAACCGACTTTTTCAGAACCGAAAATCCTTCCATTGACCGTCGAGGTCCTGCTGCG
>JAGYMR010000324.1 GCA_018400515.1 Tangfeifania sp. | reverse complement strand
GATGGAGCGGTTCCATCTGTCAAATTTGAATTTTTAATTTATCAAAAAAATTAAAATTTATTCATGAAACTATTTTACCGAAAAGAAGGAGAAGGACCTGTCATTGTTATCATACACGGATTGTATGGTTCGTCGGATAACTGGATGAATATGGGAAAAAAACTGGCCGAAAACCACACGGTCTATATGATTGACCAGCGAAACCATGGACGTTCCCCTTTTTCTGAAGATAATTCGTACGATGACATGAAAAACGACCTGACCGAATTTTTCGAAACGCATGGCATTGAAAAAGCCACCCTTCTGGGGCACAGCATGGGCGGAAAAGTGGCCATGTGGTTTGCAGCTGATTTTCCTGAAAAAGTGGAAAAACTGGTCATTGCCGACATCGCACCCAAAAACTACCTTCAAAACCTACACAGCAGCCAGTTCCACCTGCACCAGAACATTTTACTGGCCATGCAGGAGATCGATTTTTCGACCATAAAAAAAAGAAACGAAGTGGATGACCGGCTGGCGGAAAAATTTGAGGACTCACGCATCCGGCAGTTTTTATTGAAGAATGTCACCAGGGATAAAAAATTGAAGCAGTACAGGTGGCGACTGAATGTGGAGGTTTTATACGAATTCCTCGAAGAGATTGTCAGCGGGGTCAACAGGGAATGGCTTGACGACCGGATTCCTGTGACCAATTACCCGGTCATTTTCATCCGGGGAATGCGGTCCAACTACATCCTTCCCGAAGATGAAAAGCTGATAAAAACCATTTATCCGGAAGCCCGCATTGTGGATATTCCCGATGCGGGTCACTGGCTTCATGCCGAACAGCCCGGAAAATTCATGGAAGCCGTCGCAATGTGTTGTTGAACCGCCTCAAATTCAGCTTCAGCGGTTATATTTCTTTGTGATATCCTTCAGGAATTTTTCCTGGCTGGAACGGAGCTGAGACCAGCGGAAACGCCACTCCCAGTTCCCATTGGGAGTTCCCGGGGTATTCAGGCGTGCTTTTTTACCCAGTTGTAGCAGATCCTGCATGGGCACCAGCGCAGTCTGAGCACAGGAAGACCAAATCATCTCCATTCCCCTTTTTAATGCTCTTTTCCCCGGCCTGCCAAGGTATTTCCTCACCCGCTTCCGCTCCTTCCCTTTCAGGGAACGCAGCCACCCCAGGGTAGTATTGTTATCGTGTGTACCGGTATAAGCTACAAACCGGGGTTTATAATTATGCGGCAGATTGCCGTTTGTCGCATCGGAACCAAAAGCAAACTGAAGGACTTTCATCCCGGGAAGCCGGAAGGCATCGCGCAGTTGTTCCACTTCAGGAGTAATAATTCCAAGATCCTCCGCGATCAGTGGCAGGCAATCCACCTGTTCCCTGAATTTCTTCAGCAGCTGAAAACCTTTGGCAGGGACCCACCTGCCATCCATGGCTGTTTTATTATTTGCAGGCACCGACCAAAAAGACTCCAGCCCTCGAAAATGATCAATCCGCACCTGGTCGAAAAGATTCAGGTTAAAATGAAGCCGGGCAAGCCACCAGTCAAAACCCCGCTCATTCAAACGATGCCAGTCAAAGAGGGGATTTCCCCAAAGCTGACCGGTTTTACTGAAATAATCGGGAGGAACCCCTCCCACTTCTTTGGGATTTAAATTTCCGTCCAGTAAAAAAATATCGGTATTGGCCCATACATCGGCACTTTCTCCGGAGACATACAGGGGGATATCCCCGATCACACGTATTCCCCTGTCGTTGGCATAAGTTTTCAACGAAAACCACTGCCGGAAAAACAGGAACTGGAGGAATTTCTTAAAAGCAATTTCCTTCGAGAAGTCCTTCTCAATTTTATTCAGAGGCCCTTTTTTTCTGAATTTCAAACCGCTCTCCCACTCATTCCACGGGGCATTGCCGAAATGGTCTTTAGCTGCCATAAAAAGGGCAAAGTCGTGCAGCCACCAGTGATGCTCCTCCAGAAACCGGTTATACTCCTTTTCCATCCGGTCTGTTTTCCCTTCCTGAAAATTCCTGAAAGCTTCCCGTAACAAGGAGTATTTCCATTTTCGCACGCCGGGATAATCCACGCGGCCTGAGGGAAACCGGGGACGCTGCTGAAGATCCCCCCGGTCCAACAAGGCGTCATCTGCGAGGCGGGCCAGGTCAATAAAAAGCGGATTGCCGGCAAAGGCCGAATAACACTGATAGGGGGAATTCCCCGCTCCAACAGGCCCGAGAGGCAGAATTTGCCAGTTTTTTTGACCGAAAAACTCCAGGAAATCAACAAAACGGAAAGCTTCATTTCCCATTGTACCAATTCCTTCCGCGCCCGGAAGGGAAGAGATGTGCAACAAGATGCCGCTGCTTCGTTCAACCATGGGGATAATTTTTTCGAAAAGCTGCCATGTGTCCGGCTGTTTCGCGAACGATTCGCTGGACAGCAAGGCCGTGCTTCAGGTCAGGCAGAAAGGCGCGGGGATCGTTTCCTGTAAAAAAGATGTAATGTGCATGCACCATGGAGCGGAGCCAGCCGGGGGGAACATGGCCCGAGGGAAAACTGGTAAGGGGCGCATAATGGCTGCCGACTTGCTTTTGGACCCACTGGTTGCTTCCTTCCAAATAGTATTCAAAACATTCGGCATTTTTCGAAGTGTAATGCAATGCGCCTTTTTCCGCAAAAAGCTCCAGCTCCACCTGGTCACCACTTCCTGAACTGATCCGGCTGGCCGAAAGGTGGCCTGTCGCATGGGTTACCGGGTCCACCAGCGAAAGGGAGCTGAACAGGTCCGATCCGGACGGCACATCCGGAAAATCCCCCGCCTGAATGGCATGGGCAATTTGTAAATCCTCCCCCAAAAAAGCCATCAGC
>JAGYMR010000323.1 GCA_018400515.1 Tangfeifania sp. | reverse complement strand
TAAAAAGAATAAATATTAAATATTAAATATTTAAATAGATTATATTCGAATGAACCATTTAAGATCCTCCAAAAAGCCGTTTGCCCGTTTTGGAGTCGCCCTTAGCGGCGGCGGAGCCCGGGGTATCGCCCATATCGGGGTGCTGGAGGCTTTGGAAAAATATGGCATTAAGCCCGGGGTGATCTCGGGAACAAGCATGGGTGCCATTGTTGGGGTTTTTTATGCGGCTGGTTACCCGCCACAAAAGTTGCTTGAGATTTTGCTCAAGCGACAATTTCATAAAATGGTGAACTGGCATATGCCTTTCAGCGGATTGATCGATATTGGAAAAGTGCGGGAGGTTATGGAGGAGCTCATCGGGGAAGATGATTTTTCTGCCCTTGAAAAGCCATTTTACTGCGCGGTTACCAATTTGAACAGCGGCCTTGAAGAGGTCGTTTCGGAGGGGGAATTATTTCAGTGGGTGATGGCTTCTGCCTCCATCCCCGTTATTTTCGAGCCTCAGGTAATCAACGGGCAGACTTATGTCGACGGGGGATTGCTCAACAATCTGCCTGCCGAAGCGATCCGGGATCACTGCGAGGTGCTCATCGGTGTTCATGTCAACCATAACGGACCCGAGAGAAAAATTAAGGGAGTGAAGGCTGTTGCTGAAAGGGCTTTTCGATTGGGTATTTCCCAGAATGTTGAGAAGAGTAAAAATATCTGTGATTTTGTGATCGAGCCTCCTGAAGCCCGGAATTTCAGTACTTTCAACTTTAATAAGGCGAAGGAGATCTACAAGGTTGGATTTAAAGAAACCGAAAAAAATATTTTAAAGGCCTTCGAATATGTGGACCTTGAAAAAGTCGTGGCCCTGAAGAAAAAGAAGCACCTTCCTTAGCTTTGAAGGAGTGCGGCTTAGGGAAAATGATGCACCTTGTCCGGCCACCATGCAATGCACCTTTTCAGTCCGACCGGCAGGGATGTCCTGGCTTTTTTTCAGCAGAAAACAATAAACCTGTGAATATGAAACGATCTTTTGCTCTGACAGGATTTGTTTTTTTAATCCTTTTGGCTTACGGGCAGGATTCCCGAACTTTCGCCCCTTCTTTTTTCTGGAAATCGAACGCTGAAAAGCATCAGGAAATTCTGAAAGGAGGCGGAAATGCCGGATGGCCAGGCCATCTGATTTATGCAAACGAAAAAAAATTTCCCTCTGGCGGGATTAAATCCGTCCATGTCAACAAACAAAAACTCGACAGCATCCTTTATAAGCAATGGAGTGAATGGGAAGAGGAATGGATGCTCGCCTTTAAGGATGCATATGTCTACGATGCCGGAGGAAATCCTGTCAGGTATCTGGGGTATTCCCGCAATGAATCCGAAAACCGCTGGGAAAAGAGCTGGAAGGAAGAATATTCTTATGATTCGGAGGGGAAATTAACGGAATATTTTGAATATCAATGGAATGACCCCGATAGTCAATGGGCAGGGAATTGGAAAGAGGAATATTTTTATGGTCCGGACGGAAAGCGGATAAAAACTCTGGGATACATTTTTGACGGTGGTTGGATGATTCATCAGAAAGAGGAATATTCCTATGATGGCAGCGGGAAATTGGTGCAATACAATTTATTAAAAAAGGATTTTTACTCGGGGGATTGGGAGAACGAGCGTAAGGAGGTGTACTCATACAATGGCGGTGGATGGCTGACAGATGTTATCTCATCCGACTGGGATGCCTATGAAGAAGCGTGGCTGGCTTCCCGGAAAGAAACGTACAACCGCAATGCCGCCGGGAAAGTGACCGAATACCTTGCCTCTGTGCGGGAAGATACCGGCGAAGACTGGCTGCCTGACTGGAAGGATGAATATGCTTATGATGAAAACGGAGATCTTTTTCAGGATACCGGATATGAAAGGGATGTATTGAATAACCGGTGGGTGCCTTTCTGGAGAAATGAATATGCTTACAACCAATCATTTACCGCTTTCGATCTGGTGCTTCCGGGAATGGACGATGTGGCATCGCATTTTAACCACATGCTGATGGAATTTGTAAGGTCCGAGTGGGACAGTGGCAATGAGCAGTGGAAGGATTTTTTGAAAGGCGTTTTTCATTATTCGGAAATGAATGCCACGCCGGTTGCAGCATTTCCGGAGGGAGCGATTGTGCTCTATCCCAATCCGGCAAATGCTATTGTCCATCTGCGAAATACCGGTTTACCTGAAAAAGGGATGCTGAAAATTTTCGACATGCTGGGACGGGTGCTCCTCAGTAAGGAAATCTCCGGGAATGAAACCGTGGATCTCCGAAGGTTGGGAAAAGGGATATATAATTATTTGATTGTTGTCAACGGGAAAAAACAGTGTGGAAAATTAATCAAGCAATGAATCGAAGCCTTTTCCCCGGGATCGCTTTGGCAGGGGATCCATCCCTGTAGACTTCCCGGCCGTTTACAAAGGTGGCCACCACCCGGTTCGAAAACTCCTGCCCCTCGAAGGGGGACCAACCGCATTTGTAAAGTATGTTCCCGGGGGTAACCATCCAGCTTTTATCCGGATCTACCAAAACCAAATCGGCATAATACCCTTCTCGGATGTACCCCCTTTTGTCGATACGAAAGAGATCGGCTGGTGCATGGCACATTTTCTTTACTACTTTTTCAATGGAAATATACCCCTTCCGGCTCATTTCAAGCATGGCAACGAGCGAATGCTGTACCAGCGGTCCTCCAGAGGGAGCTTTAAAATAGGGATTGCTTTTTTCCTGCAATGTGTGGGGGGCATGGTCGGTGGCAATAACATCAATTTTATCCGAAAGCAGCGCCTCCCAAAGGGCCTCTTTGTCTTTTTGCGTTTTTATGGCCGGGTTCCACTTTATCCGTGTTCCATA
>JAGYMR010000322.1 GCA_018400515.1 Tangfeifania sp. | reverse complement strand
GGATGGAAGTAACTTTCAAAATAGACAAAAGGCCCGTTTTCATTTCCGCGAAGCCGTGAAAGTTTGACGACCCGTGTTTTTGGCGGCAGGGAGAAGAAGGTGGTTACCTTTTCTTCTGCTTCCACCCATTCGGAGCTGATCAGGAAGTTGGTGAAAGCGATCCCCTTCTCATTCATCTCCTGGGTGAACGAGTGCCAGCTTTTCAGTTGTGTGGTAAAGGTTTTTTCAGCTACGCGGGTTCCATGCCCTTTTTTCCGGACGATCAGCCCTTCATATTCCAGCTTGTTGGTGGCCTGCCGCAAGGTATTCCTGCTGATGCCCAATTGTTTGGACAGGTCCACCTCTTTAGGCAGGAATTCGCCGTTCCGGTAGCGCGGCTGCTCGATCAGTTTTCGGAGAAGTTCCTCCACCTGGGCATGAAGGGGAATCTGACTCGAATGATTGATTTTTAGGTTCATTCTGTTGATTTTTTAAGAATTCGGTTTTATTCAACAAAACATGTTCATATGTTTGAACATTCAAAGCTAAAAAAATTATACCTTAAAACAATGCCTCCTCGCAACAAAAACCGCTAATAATTTTACCGGCTGGCACCGGGAGGCAGGAACGTCCCACCTGCGTTAAGGCGGGCTGAAAAATTTTCCTGCTTGTGAACGGATAATACTTACTGGATGCATCTTTTATATTAACAGGCGGTGAGCCTTTTATCACAGGTTATCACGGTTGTTTCAGGCTCATGGAGGGCGGCGGCACTTTTTGGCCCCAGTTTTTATTGGGGAGGGAGTCCATGGTAAAGGTCAGGGTTCCGCCTTTCAGCAATTTTTTTCGTTCCATCCAGCAATTTTCGACGGGGTTTCCGTTAAATTCCAGTTGACGGATGTAGTAATTGCCGGGGCCGTTATTTTTTGTTTCGATCACCAGTTTTTTAGATGGATCGTTGGGGATTTGGATGGTCACCCGGTCGAATTGGGGGCTTCCGAACTGGAAAGTAGGATTGGCTGCCGCATGTCCCTGCACATCGAACAGCCCAAGGGCGGCCATTACATACCAGGCACCCAGCTGGCCCTGGTCTTCATCCTGGCCGAATCCATAGCCGTGCAGCGGTTCGGTTCCGTAGAATTCATTGCAGATCAGGCGGGTCCACTTTTGAGTCAGCCACGGTTTTCCCGAGTAGTTGAACAACCAGGAGTGGTGGAGGCAGGGTTGGTTTCCGTGGTTGTATAATTTTTCCACTCCTGAAAAGCTGTCGATCTCCTTACCTCCGCCAAACAGTGATTTCCTGCTCTGGTTAAAGGTTTTTTCCAGCCGTTGATTGAATGTCCCGGGGCCCAGTTTTTCCATCAGGCCTGCCACATCGTGGGGAACAAACCAGGTAAACTGAAACGCATTGCCTTCCTGAAATCCCTCCCAGGCTTGCATGGGGTCGAATGGTTCTATGAATTGACCGTTGGGAAGGCGTGGACGGATGAATTTTGTTTCCGGATCAAAAAGGTTTTTCCAGTAGGCCGCCTGTTCCATCAGTTTTTGGTGGTCTTCATCTTTTCCGAGTTTTTTGGCCATTTGTGCCACCGCATAAGAGCTGAACGCATACTCCATGGTATGCGATGCCCCGAAATTGTAGACCCAGCCATTGGAGATGGTGGTATCCTTGTAAGGTATGTACCCATTTTTTACAAAGGAGTGCAGGTCATATTTCCCGTTTCCCAGGTTCCGGCCGCGGTATTCCAGTTCATTTTTCACCGCTGCCTGGTAACCGGTTTCCCAGTCGAAGTCGTGAAGGCCGCAGTTATAGGCGGAGGCAATCAGCAACCCCTGGAAATTGGTTTGCACCCCGTTGGTAAAAACGCCGGCGGCAGCACCATCGTGGAGCCAGCCGGTCTCTTTGTAGAAGTCGATGTTCGACTGCAGGTACTGGGTGAAATAACCGGGGTATACCATGGCCCAGAGTTGGCTCAGGTTCCAGAAGCCACCCCACATGCCGTCGGTATTGATATGGTGGTAGCGGGGTTGTCCGTTTTCATCGGGCGGGATCCGGCCTGTTCCTTCGCCGTTCAGCGGATACTCCCCGTTCACATCGCTGGCGATTCCGCGGCCAAGCAAGGCATGGTAAAGCCCGGTATAAAATTTGGTTTTATTCGTTGCATTTTCATCTTCCACCCGGATGCGGCTCAGCATTTCATTCCATTCGGCCGCCGCACTGTTTTTTACTTCTTCAAAAGTGGTGCCGGCCGCTTCGGTTTCAAGGTTCAGCCGCGCATTTTCGATGTTGGTATAAGAGAGGCCCACCTGCATTTCGACCACTTCTTCTGCGCCTGTTTTAAAGGTCACAAAAATGCCGTTTTTTACTCCCTTCGTGGAGGAGTTGTTTTCCCGGATTTCGGTTCCGGTAAACGTTCCGGTCCGGGCAGGTTCCTTCCCCAGGCGGGCTACAAAGAACATTTTGACATGGTTGCCCGGATCGCAGATTTTGGCATATTCGGGATAGGTTTCAATGGAACCTTCGATCTCATTTCCGTTGACCAGTTCTGCGCGGGCTTCCACCACGTCGCTGCTTTCCCCCTGCTTGTGGCCAATGTCAAAGATAAAACCGGCGCTGTCGGATGCGGGAAAAGTGTAGCGGTGAAATCCCACCCGTTTGGTGGCGGTCAGTTCGGCTTTTATGCCATAATCCTTCAAAAGGACGGAGTAGTATCCCGGACGGGCATGTTCATCCGTTTTATCGAACCGCGAGCGGTAGCCCCCGTCCGGGTTTTCGAAGGTTCCCGGAACCGTTTTAATTTTGCCTGTAACGGGCATGACCACCAGTCCGCCGATCTGGAATTCATGGAAGTGCCCGAATCCTTCGATGGATGTATGTCGGTCGTCGTAGCCCCCCGGAAGCCAACCCCCGATGCTTTCATAAGCGTT